>DASYIU010000297.1:0-6692 GCA_035997285.1 Methyloceanibacter sp.
ACGACGGCGATGGCCAGCGCGTGACCGAGCGCGATGGGAAGGAGGGATATGAGCACCACGGCGCGGCTGTGCCGGTAGAGCCCAAGGGCGACGGCAAAGAGCCATCCCATGGCCGGATTAAGCCCATGGAAGGCGCCGAGCGCGATCAGAAGCAACCATGGGGTGAGCTCTGACATCCCGGCTCCAAATTGTCTCGTGGTGCTGGCCAAAGCGCCAGGCATCCACGAATGGCCGCTCAACCCTCAAAGACGTGGATGGCCGGGACAAGCCCGGCCATGACAAGGTCGGTTTATCACTCGATGGGAATCGATCTCCGTGCGTGCGCTACGGATAGCAGTAGGAGTCCGAGGAGCAGTCGCCTCCCTGCAGACGGACTTGATGGGGGCGGTGAGTTTTCGGCCAGGCCACGAAAAATTTTTGATCGAAGTCAATACCGCCGTCGGGGCCCACGTCGAGCTTCACCATCCAGCCGTCGATGCCGGCCGGATAGAATTGCGGATCGACTGCGCCATAAAGCGAGTTGGTGAAGTAGACGCGTTTGCCGTCTCTGCTGATCTCGACCATTTGTGGGCCGCCGTTGAGAGGACCGCTGGCGGCGGGGTGTGACGCCCGCGAGACGATGCCGCCGATCCGGACCTTGCCGGTGAGTTTCGGGTTGAAGGGATCGCTCACGTCGTATTGGTGCAGATCGCCCGTGCCCCAGCAGGCCACGTAGAGAAAGCGGTCGTCCATGGAGAGGTCGATATCGCTGACGAGCGGAGGCACCGCCTTGAAGCCCTTCAGCACCGGCGGCAGAAGATCGGGGTCGGCGGGCTCAGCCGGAATCTCGATGACTTTCTTAACCGCCCATTTGTCGCCGTCGCGATACCAGGTCCAGATCGACGCCGACAGGTCCTTCAGGCTGATCACGCAATTGACGAAGCCATAGGCCTTGGTCGGATCGTGCGCCGGCCGAAGCTCGAATACGAGCTGGTAGTCGGGGCCGAAATCGATCTCCTGCACGTGCTTGCGCTTCTGCAGGTCCCAGAAATGCAGGCGCCGTCCATATTGGGCGCCAAGCAGAATCTCCGGCATCAACCCGTTCTCCACGGTGTTCGGCGTCCCCCACTCGCTCGTCACCACGGTGTCGTAGCCAAGGTGCCACCAGAAATCATAGGCGAGGCGCTGCGGGCCCCGCTCAACCTCCCAGCGGCCGAGCACGTCGAAGCTCTCGGGGTCCATGAGGAAGACGCCACCCGGCGCATCGCCCTTGGCGTTGCCGAGCGCCGACACATAGATGCCGTCGGGTCCGCAATGGACCGTATGCGGGCGGCTGTAGCCGGTCGCCTCGATCACCTCCGCGGGCTCGATCACCCTCACGATGTTGGGGCTTTTAGGGTCGGGCTTGGTGTCGATGATGTAGATGCGCGAGGAGCGCAAGCCTGGGACCACGAGATAGCGCCGCTCGGTATGCGGATGTGGGGCGTTGGGACAGAGGCACGAGCTGCACGCGTTCCAGCCATAATGGTGGAGCTCATCGCCGGTTTGCGGCATGTCGACGCCGCCCACGATCTTGGAATAAGTGGTCGAGGACGGATCGACGTCGACCACGGCGATGGCGTCGGGGACGTCGCGCTTTGGCGCGAACGCCGCGACGTAAGCGAGCGTCTCGGCCGGCGCTTTCGCCGCCAGGCGCGGCGAAGGGTAGAACGTGGGATCGGGCGTCCATCGGGCCATGGGAGAACTCCTCCTCCGCGACTAGCCGCCATCTTCGCCCCCCCGAGTAAGCGGGGCAAGTCACGCAAAATGCTTACCCTTGTCCCACCGCTTTGCGCGCTTTTGTGGTGATTGACTGGCGGGTGGAGAAAAAGCCTTCCCACGGGTCGCGCTTCATGGCTTTCAGCCGCGCCGGCAGCGTCCGGGCGGTGAAGGGCGCCGCGACCTTGAGTCCTTTCAACTCGTCCCAACGAAGCGGGCAGGCGACCGGCGCTCCCGCCTTGGCGCGCGTCGAATAATTGACGATGGCAGAGCCGCCGCGCTGGTTTCGGAGATAGTCGACGAAGATCTTACCCTGGCGCGTGCGCTTGAGCGGGTTCGCCGTATAGCGGTCCGGGCGCGCACTGACGAGAGCATCGGCAATGGCCTTGGCGAACGGCTTGACTTCGTCCCAGCCTTGCTTCGGCGTAAGCGGCGCCACCACATGCAGCCCCTTGCCGCCAGTCGATTTGAGGAAGCTCTTGAAGCCGAGATCGGCGAGGAAGTCGCGCACCTCTATGGCGGCGGCCTTGAGGATGGCGAGGTCGAGCCCCTCGTCGGGATCGAGATCGAAGACCAGACGGTCGGGCTCGTTGATATGATCGAGCGAGACGCCCCAATCGTGGATCTCGAGCACCCCGATCTGCACCAGCCCGAACAGTCCGCTCTCGTCCTCGATATAGAGATATTTCTTCTTGCTCTCGCCGCCGGCGATGGGGACCTCTTTGATCGCCTTGCTCATGCCCTTCATGGCGTGGCGCTGGAAGAAGCACTCTTTGGCGTAGCCCTCCGGGCAGCGCACGAGGCTGATCGGGCGGTTGACTGCGTAGGGCAACATGAAGGGCGTGACAGCCTCGTAATAGCGGGCGAGATCGAGCTTGGTGAGGCCGATATCGGGATAGAGCACCCGGTCGGGGTGGGTGAGCGTGATCCCGGCGAACGTCGGATCGCCGGCCTTCTTGGCGGGGGCAGTTCTGGTCGTGGCCATAGGGGCCTCCTCATCCTTTGGCTGCTCGCGATGCACCTCGCGCGCTTGCTTGTCCTCGCGAAGTCCCTTGAAGCTCGGGTGCCTGAGGCGCCCGTCCCGCGTCCATTCCGTATAGGCGACCTCGCAGACCAGCTTGGGTTCGAGCCACACCGCGTCCTTGCGCTCTGGAGCCGGCACCTCCTCGAAGGGCGAGGACCGGCGCACGAGCGGCATGAACTTGTTCGCCAGCGCGTCGCAGTCGGCCCCGTCGAAGCCGGTGCCGACCTTGCCGGAATAGATGAGCTTGTCCCCTTCGAAGGTCCCGAGCAGGAGTGAGGAGAAGGGCTTGCCCTTCACCGCCGAGCGGCTGTAGCCGCCGATGACGAACTCCTCGCCGCGAAGACATTTGATCTTGAGCCAGTCCTTACCCCGGCCTGAGCGGTAGAGCGCATCGGCCCGCTTGGACACGATGCCCTCGAGCCCTGCGGCGCACGCTTGGGCGAAGAACTCGGGGCCGGAGCCTTCCACATAATCGGCATAGACGAGCCAGTTGGAAACGTTCTTCGCCGCAATCAATTTGGCGAGAAGCGCGCGCCGCTCCTTGAGCGGCTTCTTGCGCAGGTCCTTGCCGTCAACCGCCAGCAGATCGAAGATGAAAAAGCGGATGGCAGGGTGCGGCGTGTCGATGTGCTCCTGCAGCGATTTGAAATCGGTGATGCCCGACGGCAGCACGAAGGCGGCCTCGCCATCGAGAAGCGCGCTCTTCACGGGAAGGCTCAGAAGCGCCTTGGCGATGGCCGGGAAGCGCACCGTCCAGTCGAGACCGCTCCGGCTGAACAGCGTGATCTCGTCGCCTTCCTTCCGCGCGATGATGCGGTAGCCGTCATATTTCGCCTCATGCAGCCAGCCGCGCCCTTCCGGCACCTCGGTGTCGAGGGTGGCAAGCTCAGGGGCGATGAATTCTAGCGCGCGGCCGGCTTGCGGTGGGGTCTTGCCGGCGCGGCCCGAGGGCCCCGCGCCGGAGTTTTTTTTTGAGCCTTATTGGAGGTCCAGATGGCCGAGTCGCCGGTCAGGATTTGATCCATCGATCGACCCGACTTCACGCTGGTGTCGAATTCTTCCGTCGGCTCCGAACCGTCACCGGCGTAGTCGTCGCGCTTCTTGATGAGGAGCCAGTTCTCGCGCTTTCCCCCTGTCCGGTCCTGCTTCATGCGCACCAGCACGAAGTCGCCATTCAGCCGATCGCCGTGTAGCCGGAACTTGAGGTCGCCCTTGGCAAGGCCCTCGTCGGGATCGCCGATCGGCTCCCAAGTGCCGCGGTCCCAGATCATCACCGGGCCGCCGCCATATTCGCCCTTGGGAATCACCCCTTCGAAGCCGCCATATTCGAGCGGGTGGTCCTCGGTCCTTACCGCCAGCCGCTTCTCGTGAGGGTCGAGGCTCGGCCCACGGGTCACGGCCCAACTCTTCAAGACGCCGTCATGCTCGAGTCGGAAATCGAAATGGGTGCGCCGCGCCGCGTGCTTCTGGATCACGAAGCTATTGCCTTTTGCCCGTTCGCGTTTGGCTTTGGGCTCCGGCGTCTTGGCAAAGTCCCGCTTGGCCTTGTAGTCGGCGAGAAGGTCCCCGGCTTTGGCCCGGGCCATGGCTTTAAGCCGACTTCCGTCTGGCCGCGCCCTTCGCCGTCTTCTTGCCGTTGCCCGAGCGGGCAGAAGCGGCACCGCGCTTGGCGGCGGTCTTGCCGGCGGGAGCGCCCTTGCCCTGCTGCACGCTCTTCTTCAGGGCGTCCATGATGTTGATCACCTTGGCAGTGCCGGGGAGCTCGGAAACGATCTCGGGCGCGCGGTGCTCGAGCTTGGCGTGGATCAGCTCCCACACCGCCTCGGTATATTCGTCCTTGAACTGCTCCGGCTCGAACTTGCCGGTCTTGCGCTGGATGAGCTCCTTGGCGAGGTCGAGCGCTTCCTTGTCGATCTTGACGGCGGCGATCTCCTTGAAGATCGTGTCGGCCGAGCGGACCTCGTCGGCGTGGCGCAACACCTCGAGCAATAGGCCCTTGCCGCAGGGCTTGATCGCCACGATATTGCCGTGGCCCCGCAGGATGAACTGGCCGACGCCGACCTTGCCCGTGTCCTTCAACGCCTTCTGGACGATGACATAGCCCTCGTCGGCCATCTCGCCGTCGGGCAGGAGGTAATAGGGCGTCTCGTAGTAGCGCGCGTCGATGGCGTCCTCGTCGACGAAGCGGACCAGCTCGATGGTTTGCTTGCTTTCGAGCTTTAGCTCGTCGATCTCCTTAGGATCGATCAGGACGTATTTGCCCTTCTCGTATTCGTAGCCCTTGGTGATCTCCTCGTTCTCCACCGGTCCGACGCCGGGCGCCACCTTCTGATAGCGGACGCGCTTGCCCGACGGCTCATGGATTTGGTGGAAGGCGATGGTCCGTTCCGAGGTCGTCGCCGGGTAGAGCTTGACCGGGATGTTAACGAGGGAAAGCCGCAAATGACCGGTCCAGAAAGCGCGGGGTGCCATACTCGTTACTCCTCGGAAGAAGCGTTTGAGCCGGTCCCTCGACGGGGTCCGGTCACATCAACGGCGCCCGATCCTCAAGGGTTCCGGCCGGACTCCTTGGGCCGCGGGCTCATTTCTCTACCTTATAACCACTTTCGTTAAGCATGCGTTCGAGGGCATCGGGAAAGGCGAGCTTCACGTCCTGACCGGGGCACTCGCCGTCCTCATTGAGGGGCTGATCGCAGACTTCAAGCCCCCAATCCGAGGCTTTATCGTAATAAGCGAGCATCAGCTGCCAGGCCGGCTTGCTCTCGCCGAGCAGGATCTTCTCGCCGACATAGCCGGCGAGGAAGCCGTTCGCGTCCTCGTCGGGCACATTGCCGATCATGGCCTTGAGCCAGGCTTCATGGGCCGGCTTGAAGCGCGCGTCGCTGGTCACGTTCTTGACGGCGCCGTTCTCGATGGCGATCACTTCGAGCGGCGCCTCCGAGCAGGCATAGCAGCCGAATGTGTAGAGAAAGGCGTTGTCGCGGGTCTCGAACTCGTAGCGCCCGTCGCCGTCGATATCGCGCGCAAGCAAGGGTCCGCCATCGAACTCGCCGACATCGACGGTGGTCCAGGCCGAGCCATCAGGGCTGCTCGTGACCACGCTTGTGTCCGAGCAACAATGCGCCCCGCCCGTGTAGAACGCCACCACGACCTCGGGGTTGGCATTGCCGGGATCGATCTCGGCGATCTGCACGCTCACCGGAGGATCGGCCCCGCCACTGTCCCCTTCGAGCTTGGCGACCTCCTTGCCGCCGGCGAAGATGGTGACCACCGGCGTGCGCGTGACGTCGCCTTCCGCGCTTCGATCCTCGGTATAGCTGAGCGCCGCCTTTACCGCTCCTTGCGAGATGTCCTGCGCGGTCGGCGTCGCGTTCTCCTCCCCGCCGCCGGCCTCGATCTTCGGTGCAGAGTCGGCAGGCGTGAGGTCGGGCACGGCGAGATATTTGGTGTCAGCCTGGTTGATGGCTTCGGCGAGGCTTGGTGCCGGCGTTGCAGCGCCTGGATGGAGCGTGAGACAGAGCGACAGCAGGAACCAAAGGCTCAAGGAACGCGTGAAGACCATGATCGAGGCTCTCTGCAAGAAGCCGGCAAAGCTTGCGCGACCGACGGCGCGGGCCATTCCATTCTAACTCGACGGCGCCCAGCCTTCCCAGCCCCTGCTTCCCTGGAAATTCGGCACCAGATGCCTCTAGGAGGACGCGCATGCGCCCTGTCGGAGGGTGTGCTAGAGCATGGCCGGGGCGGACATTGCGTGGCGTACAGTCTGGATCGACGATGAACGAGATCGACAAAAAGATCGAGCCATTCGCTCCCGCCGTCGTCATAACCGGGGCAACCCAAGGGATCGGGCGGGCGCTCGCTGAGGAGTTCGCCCGCTTCGGCCATACGCTTCTCCTCGTTGCCCGTGACGAGGCAAAGCTCGCCGAGACGG
>DASYIU010000298.1:0-7330 GCA_035997285.1 Methyloceanibacter sp.
ATTGCCGGGCTTGAGCCGGCAATCCACGTCTTTGACCCTTGGCATGGAAATTCGTGGATGTCCGGGACTTCGCCCGGGCATGACGGAGTCAATCAGGAAGGATTCGAGGGTGCCTCAGCCGACCTCGACCTCGTCCCAGAAGCCGAAGCGATCGGCGACGTGCTTCATCGAGGGACGCGGCCCCTCGTAGCGCCAGGCCGCGCGCTCGTGGCGCTTGCCGTCAAGCACCACATCGTAGAACTGGACGCCGTGCGGGCATTCGAGATCGGATGCGGTCCTCTCGGCCTTTTCGAGCAGCTCGAGGCGAACATCGGAATTCGGAAAATAGTGGTAGCCGCCCTCCTCGACGATGTCCTCACTCTCGGCGATGACGCGGTCCTTGAGCTTAGCCTTCATGTGCGCTCTTTGAATGCGCATGATCTTTCGGAAAACCGGTGTCCACTTTTCCGGATCATGCTTCTATTGTCCCCACGAGGCGTTGGTGCAGCGGATGCCCTTGGGCTTGACCGAGGCGATCAGGCCGGTCTCCAGCGAAATCTCCCAGGCGCGGCGGACGTCGGTCCACCATTCCTTCTCCTCGCTGCCCTTGGCCTCGCCCATGAAGTTCAGCGTCTCGTCCTTCCCCTGCACGCAGGCGATGGAGAACTCGACGTCCTTTTGCGGCTTGGGCACGACCAAGGCATCGACCACTACGAATGACGAGGGCGTTGCCGCCGTCGCGGTCGATACCTCGCGGCTCGTCAGCACGAGATAGGTCCCATCCTCGCGTAGATAGCGGTGGACATAGATGGGAGGCGCCACGAGCCCGCCGTCAACCTCGTCCCAGCCCTCGACTTCGAGATCGTCGTCATAGGTCTTGCCAACGAAGCTCTTGCTGAAAATCACGTCGGCAGACTCCTCCTCGATGGGCGGCTTCGGCTCGGCGCCGGCCAGCGCGGGCAGAAGCGCAAGCCCGACGGCAAGGGCTGCGGGAAGACACAAGCGAGACAGAGGGTAGCGGATGCTAACCATGACGGTTCCCTAGCACGGTCCTATGGAGGCGGTGTCTCACAGTCTATTCACAATCGTGAGAAAATCAGCCCCCTTGCTGGGTGTGCGGCGCTATGGGCGGGCGGTCCGCGGCGCCCCCTGCCATAGAATCTCCCCGTTCCCCTCCTTCCTAGCGTTGTATAGGAACCGCTGGCCCCTCCTCGTATGGGCCCATCAACGGTGCGCCCCCGCTTGCTCCCGCCAATGACGAAGACCCTGAAGGCTGCGGTCCTGCTCTTGCTCGGGATGGCGCTGGCCACGCGCGTCCTTGGCTTCGACATCGAGCTGAAAGCCGAGGCCAATGCCGCGGCCGACGCCGGCGACCTCGACACCATGATCGGGCAGATGATCATGGTGGGCTTTATCGGAGCCGATGAGCGCAAGTCGGGCGTCATGGCCGTGCGCGACCAGCTGGCCAAGGGGGTGATCGGGGGCGTGGTGCTTTACCCCGAGAATATCGGCTCGCAGACGGAGCTCCGCGCGCTCACCGCGTTCCTGCGCAATGCCAAGTCGTCGCCGCCCCCCTTCATCGCCGTCGATCAGGAAGGCGGCCTCGTCCAGCGGCTCACCCATCGCGACGGATACGCCTATTTCCCCTCGGCGCGGAGCGTCGGGAGGAACCCGAACTTCGCATCGCCGGAAAGCGCCATCCGCCTCTACAAGACGATGGCCGACGAGTTGGCGGAAGCCGGCTTCAACCTCAATTTCGGCCCCGTCGTCGACCTCAATCTCAACCCCGACAATCCGGTGATCGGCGGGCGCGAGCGGAGCTTCGGCGCCGACCCCAATGCGGTTACCGCTTTTGCCCGCGCGTTCATCATCGCTCATCGCGAAGCCGGCATCGTCACCGTGGCCAAGCACTTCCCCGGCCACGGATCGAGCCACACCGACAGCCACAAGGCGCTCGCCGATGTCTCGGCGACCTGGCGGGAGGTCGAGCTTGAGCCCTACCGGCAGCTCGCTCATGACGGCCTGCTCGATGGGGTGATGATCGGCCATCTCTATCACCCGCGCTTCAGCGACGGTGCCAGGCTGCCTGCCTCTTTATCGGGCCGCGCCATCCATGCTTTGCGGGCGGACGGCTATATCGGCTTTCAAGGCGTGGTCTTCAGCGACGACATGGAGATGGGCGCGGTGCGCGACGACTATTCGATCGAGGAGCGCGTGATCAAGGCGGTCAACGCCGGCACCGATCTCATCGTCTTCTCCAATGTCAAGTCGCGCGACCCTGAGCTTGGGGTGCAGATCCACGGCATCATCGCCGACGCGGTACGCGACGGGCGCATCTCGCGGCTGCGCGTCGAGCAGGCTTACGGCAGGATCAAGCTGCTCAAGCGCCGCCTCGCCCAGCACGACCTCCCCGGCAAATGGTGAGCGTCAATGATAGGCGTCGTGCTCCGACGCCTCCCAGAACACGTAATAAGAATAGGCGGTGTAGCCGAGGATGATGGGCAGGATCGGGATGGCGCCGTAGAGCATGAACAGCTGGCTGTCGGGCGCTGCCGCCGCCTGCCAGATGGTGATGCCCGGCGGGACGATGAAGGGGAAGAGGCTCACCGCGAGCCCCGTGTAGCAAAGAATGAACAGCACGGTAGCGAGCAGGAAGGGCAGGTAGCGCTGCCGCCGCTTGAGCGCCATCCATAGCGTCACGACGCTCGCCGCCGTAGCCAGAGGCACCGGGCTCAGCATCACGATGTGCGCCGGCTTGAACCAGCGCGCGGCGATCTCAGGATGCAGGAGCGGCGTCCACAGGCTGAACACGAGAATGAACACGGAGACCACGATCAGCGCGAGGCGGCAGACGCCATACGCCCACTCTTTCAGCGCCTCGTCGCCCTTCATGATCAGCCAGGCCGCCGAGAGCAGTACATAGCCGGAGAGGAGTGCCACGGCGGTGACGATGGAGAAGGGCGTGAGCCAGTCGAAGGCGCCGCCCGAGAAGCGGTGGTCGGTGACGGCGAAGCCCTGCACGAAGGCCCCCATGACCGCGCCTTGCATCAGAGCGGCGAGGATCGAGCCGCCGGCGAAGGCCGTGTCCCACAGGAAGCGGTAGCGCTCGGATTTGAAGCGGAACTCGAAGGCGACGCCGCGCAGGATGAGCCCGATCAGCATGAGGATGATGGGGATATAGAGCGCCGGCAGCATGACGGCATAAGCGAGCGGAAAGGCCGCGAGCAACCCGCTGCCGCCGAGCACGAGCCAGGTCTCGTTGCCGTCCCAGAAGGGCGCCACCGAGTTCATCATGGCGTCGCGGTCTTTGTGGGAGGGAGCGAACGGGAAAAGCACGCCAAGCCCGAGGTCGTAGCCGCCGAGCAGCACATAAAGGAACACGGCAAGCGCGAGGATCGCCGCCCACACCAGCGGCAAGATGATGGGGAGGATTGGGCTGAGCCCTGGATCGATGGCTGTCATGGGTTACCTGACGCTGCCATGGGTCGGTGCGAAAGATGGGCCTCTTCCTCCGCAGGGACCGGCGGGGTCTCATCGGGGCCGCGGCGCACCAGCTGAGCAATGTAATAGAGACCGGCGCCGAACACGATGCCGTAGACGAGCCCGAACAGAATGATCGAGGCGAGCACGCTGCCGCCCGGAACCGGCGACACGGCATCGGCGGTGCGCAACACGCCATAGACCGTCCAAGGCTGGCGCCCGACCTCCGCCGTGAACCAGCCGGCGAGCACGGCGAGGAAGCCGAGCGGCGATACCCAGGTCAAAAGGCGCAGGAACCAGCGGCTGGTATAGAGCCGTCCCGTGAGCCACAGGATCGACCCGATAATGCCGACGGCGATCATGATCGTCCCGATGCCCACCATGATGCGAAAGGCGAAGAAGGGGATGATCGGATTGGGTCGGTCTTCCGGGGGAAAGGATTTCAACCCCCTGATCTCACCATCCCATTCATGGGTGAGGATCAGGCTGCCGAGATTTGGAATGGCAAGCTGGTAGTGGTTGGTCTCTTCCTTGGGGTCGGGGACCGCGAACAGGATCAGCGGGACGTTCTTGCCCGTCTCCCAGTGGGCTTCGAGCGCCGCGATCTTCGCCGGCTGATATTTCAGCGTATTCAGCCCATGCATGTCGCCGATCAGGAGCTGAAGCGGCGCGAGCCAGACGAGCAGGCTCAAGCCCATGCCGAGCATGATCCGCCCATGGGCCACGCTCCGCTCGCGCAAGATGTACCAGGCGCCGATGCCGGCGACGATGAAGGCGGTGGTGAGATAGGCGGCGGCCACCATATGGGCGAAGCGATAGGGGAAGGAGGGATTGAAGATGACCTCGCCCCAGTCGGTCACATGCAGCACGCCGTCGTCGGCGACGCGGAAGCCGGCCGGCGTCTGCATCCAGCTATTGGCCGACAGGATCCAGAAGGCCGAGATCACCGTGCCGAGCGCCACCATGCAGGCGGCGAAGAAATGCACCGGCTTCGACACGCGCCTAGCGCCGAACAGCATGATGCCGAGAAAGCCCGCCTCGAGGAAGAAGGCGGTCAATACCTCGTAGGACATCAGCGGCCCGATGACGTTGCCGCCGCGGCGCGACAGCTCGCTCCAATTGGTGCCGAACTCGTAGGACAGCACCACGCCGGAGACGACGCCCATGCCGAAGGACACGGCGAAGATCTTGGTCCAGTGCTGGGCGACGTCGAGATAGATCGCCTTGCCGGTCTTCAGCCACAGCGCCTCGAGCACGACGAGCCAGGCGGCAAGCCCGATGGTGAAGGATGGAAAGAGGATGTGGAAGGAGATGGTGAAGGCGAACTGGATGCGCGAAAGGAGAAGCGGGTCGAGCTCTGGCATCGTGTTCTGCCTTACCGCGCTCTGAGCACGGTCTTCGCTGGCTCTAACGACTCAAGCGCATTTAACTCCCACCTTAGCGCCGAGGTATCGTGACGCAAAGGGCTGGCTCGCCGCGTCGGGTCACGTTAGGTGCACTAGGCCTTGCGCGCGGCGGTGAACGCAGCGTCGTGATAGTCGCGCGAGACGGCGCCGAAACAGCAGAACACGACGCGCTTGATGGCCTCCGTCTCGGCAAGCACCGCGATCACAGTGCGAAAAGCGATGCGCGCGGCACGCTCAGGCGGAAAGCCATAAGCGCCGGTCGAGATGGCCGGATAGGCGATGGTAGCGAGGCCGTGGTCGAGGCCAAGCGCCAGACTGTTGCGGTAGCAGCTCGCCAGGAGCCGATCCTCGCCTCGCTCGCCGCCGCCCCAGACCGGGCCGACGGTGTGGATAACGTAGCGCGCGGGAAGACGGAAGCCAGGGGTGATCTTGGCCTCTCCGGTCTCGCAGCCGCCGAGCTTGAAGCAGGCCGCGCGCAGCTCAGGCCCGGCCGCACGGTGGATCGCGCCATCGACGCCGCCACCGCCTGCAAGCGTCTTGTTGGCGGCATTGACGATGGCATCGACGGCGAGCCTGGTGATGTCGCCCTCGACGATCTCGATGCGATGCGGCATCGCTTTATTGGACGCCCGGATAGGGTCAGGATCAAGTGCGACACTCTCGCTTTGGCTAGGGGTTTCAAGGCGCATGATGCTGAAAAGGCCGCGCTGGCTAGAGGTCTCGCCATGAGCAAGAAGGAATGGCACGTGGAGCGCGGCCTAAACCCATTCAATCTGGGTGGCCCGGAGTTCTTATGGCGTCTCCGCGACGAAAAAGGCTGGTTCGAGTTGTGGACCAAGCAGAAAGACGCATGGAGCAAGGCTCGCCGCCTTGCCCGCGAGCACCGGGGCCGCGCTGTCCTACACCGGAAGGATGGGTCCGTGAGATCTACGGTCGGCCGCCGAGAAGCGAAATCAGAATAAGTGCAGGGCAGGGCCTCCTAATTATTCGCGCCGCAGCGGCACGCTCCATCCCTCCCGTCAAAGGAGGGATGGAGGCCATGCAGTCAAGCCAGTCCACTTATTGTGGGGGCGGGGCGGGCGGTGCCGAGGGGGCACCGGCCGAGGACGGGTTCACCGACCTGATCCAGGCGATGATCTTCCACAGATCGTCGTTGGATTTCACGACACCACCCATTTGCGGCATCGGTCCGACGATGCTCTCGGTTCCCTTGCGGCTATAGCCTTGCTTCTGCAGCTCGTCACTTCCGAGCGCGACCAGGCGGAACAGAGTGTCGTCGTCGTTGCCATAGACCCAGACCTGGTTGGTCAAGGGCGGTCCCATGCCGCCGCCGCCGGTGCCGCCGTGACAACCGTTGCAGCCGGCGGCTGTGAATTTCTGGTGGCCTTCCTCGGCGACCTTGGCGAAGTCGGGATAGGGGCTCTTCAGCGAGCCTTTCTCCGCGCTTTTCGCCGTGTCAATGGGGCTTCCGCCCGCATCGGCGTTACCCGCGCTGGGGACCGGGGCCTGCCCGGCCGGAGCGGCGTCGGCGTTGGGAGCGGCGGCTACGCCCGCGCCAGAATTTGCCGCCCCTGTCGGGGCGCCTGCCGCGCCAGGGGTTTGACCATCGGTGGTTGCGGGTGCATTCGCGCCGCCGGCAGGTCCTGCCGCCGGCGTTGTCGCATTGGGCGTTTCGTTGGCCGCGAATAATGACCAGCCGGTCACGACAATGGCCAACAGCAAAACCAATCCAGCAAGTGCTCTCAACATGCGTGTCCTCATCCGAAGATGTTATGCCGCCGATGGGTTCGACAGCCCGAGCCTCCCCGCCCCGCTGCTCAGTGCAGCGACGGGATGCCGCAGTCTCTTTGGGGGTTAAACGACGCCGGGAGTGGCTGGTTCCCTGGTTTTTTTGTCCAGTTCAGCGGCGCCAAGGACGGAGGGCCTTGACCGCCACCGGCTGTGTTATGTTATATCATCGCGCATGAACGCCGCCCATCACCAACACGACCCTCAGCTTTCGCGCAATCAGAGCGAGATCCTGTCCTGCCTGCGCAAAGCCAAGGAGCCCATGAGCGCCTATGCCATCCTCGATCGGGTGAGGACGGCCGGCATCTCCCATCCGCCCACCGTTTATCGCGCGCTGAACGAGCTGATGCAGAAGGGCATGGTGCACCGGCTCCAGTCACGCTCGGCCTTCATCGCCTGCGACCACGGCGCCTGCGACGGCAAGTTCGCCTTCGCCATCTGCCGGCAATGCGAGAAGGTGGTCGAAATTCCGCTCTCCGACGAGGACGAGGCAGCTTTGCTCGCGCTCGCTCCTGAGGAGATCGCGCCCGAGCAGGTGACGCTCGAGCTTGCCGGTCTCTGCCAAGCCTGCCGTCCGTCGTGACGCGACACTCCAAGCAAAGGATCATTCAAGATGCGGTCTGAGCGGGGGGAGCATCGGCACCGTCACGTGGCGCTCGTCGCCGCCGCGCCCGGCA
>DASYIU010000299.1:0-1810 GCA_035997285.1 Methyloceanibacter sp.
GAGAGGAGCAATTAACGATGGAGCCGTTTCCCTGTTTGCGCATCTGTTGCAACTCGAACTTCATGCAGCTCCATTCGCCGCGCAGATTGATCCCCATAACGCGGTCGTAGTCCTCCCGGGTGGTGTCAGCCGTCTCCGCGAGGACATTCTGGACGCCCGCATTGTTATACGCGGCGTCGAGCTGGCCGAAGGCCGCGACCGTCCGCGCGACCATGGCCTCGACCTGCGAGTCGTCTGCGACGTCGCAGCGAATGGCGAGGGCCTTGTGGCCTTGCGTGGCGAGCTCATCGGCCGCGGTGCGGACAGCGTCCTCGTTCCAGTCGGCCAGTGCAACGGACGCGCCAGATTCCGCGAATGCCTTCGCCGTGGCGAGGCCCAGGCCTGAGGCCGCGCCGGTCACCAGCGCCACCTTTCCCTCAAACGAAATGTCCATGAAAACTGATCCTGCAACCTTGCTGGTTTGAGGGGTGTGACTAGCGAGAGACGCGCTCGGCTTCCGCCTGAGGGTAACGATCGCCTGTGACGGTGATCTTCGCGCCGGTTTCCTCGATGTGCCGAAGGTCGTCGGCCGTAAGCTCGATCGCAGCTGCCGCGATGTTCTCCTCGAGGCGGTCAAGCCTGGTGGTGCCCGGGATCGGAACGATCCACGACTGTTGCGCCAGGAGCCACGCGAGTGCGATCTGCGCGGGCGTGGCGCCCTTTTCCTTGCCGATCTTCTCCAAGAAGTCGACCACGGGCCGATTAGCCTTGCGGGCCTCAGGCGTGAACCGCGGCAGGCTGGTGCGATTGTCGTTGCTGCCGAAGGTGGTGGTCTCGTCGATCCTGCCGGTGAGGAAGCCTCTGCCCAAAGGGCTGAAGGGGACAAAGCCGATCCCCAGTTCCTCGCAAACTGGCAACACGTCGGCTTCGGGCTGACGCCACCAGAGGGAGTATTCACTCTGGATCGCCGCGACCGGCTGGGCCGCATGGGCGCGGCGGATGGTCGAAGCGCCGGCCTCGCTCAGGCCAAAGTGCTTGACCTTGCCCTGCGAGATCAGGTCTTTCACCGCGCCCGCGACATCCTCGATCGGGACATCGGGATCGACCCGGTGCTGATAGAAGAGGTCGACCGCCTCGACCCGGAGTCGCCTCAACGAACCTTCGGCCGCCTTCCGGATGCTTTCGGGTCGGCTGTCGAGTCCGCTGGGTCGACTTTGACTGAAGTCGTGGCCAAACTTGGTGGCGATGACGACGTCCTTGCGGAACGGCTCCAGCGCCTCGCCTACGAGTTCTTCGTTGGTGAACGGACCATAGACCTCGGCGGTATCGAAGAAGGTGACGCCGCGCTCTACTGCCGCGCGGACGAGTGCCACCATCTCATTGCGGTCCGGGGCCGGGCCACGGTGATGATTGAGGCCCATGCAGCCCAGGCCCATGGCCGAGACCGTGAGGCCGCTGCTGCCAAGCTTGCGGTTTTGCATGCTCATTCTCCGGTTCTCGAGAATACCGTGTGCGCGATCCCGATAGCCGCGCTGGCAGCCGGCCAGCCGGCGTAAGACCCGAGATGGGTGATCATCTCGACGAGTTCGCCACGGCCGGCGCGCTTAAGCTCCATGATATTCTTCCTTACTGCCCGATGCGGCAGTCACAGTGGGCCTTGCTGTTCCCAAGCGATATAGGCTTAGCCCTATCATGCGATTAGCCGATGATTCGTGGATGCAGCGATGAGCTACGCTCAGCACGGCCGCGCGCAAACTTCCCCCTGCCTCCGCGAGGCAGTGCTCGCGCTGCATGAGGATCGTTCATCGCCGCGTTCGACGATGGGGGGCTA
>DASYIU010000300.1:0-5819 GCA_035997285.1 Methyloceanibacter sp.
GACCGCGCCGCGCTTCTTGGCCTCGAGCGCGATGGTCTTGGCGGTGCCTTCGACGCTCACGGGCCCGTCGGTGGTGACGGTGATCTGGTAGTCGCCGGTCTCCCCTTCGACATTGTCGAGGTCGAGGCGGAGCGTGCTCTGGTCGCCGGTGAGCAGGAAGCGCGGCAGCGTGGCGGTGACCACCACAGGATCGCGCACCACCACGTCGCCCGAGGCGTGGCCTACCTTGTCGTTGCTCCAGGCCACCGCCATCACCCGCGCGGTGCCGACGAAGCCCGGAATGTCGAAGCTGACCTCGGCGGTGCCGTCGGGGCCGACGGCGACAATACCGGAATAAAGCGCAAGCGGCGGCTGGGTCGGCGGACTTCCCTGCAATTCGCCCTCGCCGTTGTCGCCGCCTGAGCGAATCTGGCCTTTGGTGCCTTGCATGCCGTCGATCAGCTGCCCGTAAAGGTCGCGGACCTCGGAGGAGAGCTTGCGCTGGCCGAGATAATAGTCGTCAGGGTCGGGCACCTTGTAGTTGGTGAGGTTGAGAATGCCGACATCGACGGCGGAGACGACGATGCGCGCCTCCTCGTTGGGCGAGAGCCCGGACAGCTTGACCGGCACGCGCAGTGTCGTCTCCGGGCGGATCAGACCGGGCAGGTCCATGGCGATGCCGATGGTGTGCGCCGCCTTGTCGACGCTGAACCAGTGCACGCCGATGGCGCGCCCCGGCATGCGCTTCTCGGTCGCATCGAGCGGACGCCGCAAGGTGGCGAGCACATAGGCGCCGGTGCCCCAGTCGTTGCCTACGGTGAGGGGAAGCTTGACGAGACCCGGCTGGACGTCGGTCGTGGTGGTGGTGATCAGCCGGTCGCCGATCACGGCGAGCGTGACCTTGCCCGCGCTCCGCGCGGTGACGGCCACGGTCATGGTGTCGCCTGGCTTATATTCCGGCTTGTCGAGAGCGATCTCGAGCAGGTCCGGGGTGTCGGCGGAGGCGTCTGCGTACCAGCCGGAATCGAAGCCGATCGTGGTCTCGGGCCCTTGCGGGTCTGGACCAGCCACTTCCAGCCGATAGCGGCCCCAGGTCACGGGAACGGAAATTTTGCCGGTCTTGTCGGGAGCCACGTCGACGGTGCCGTCGGCGACCCGGCGCGTCACCTTGATGGGCTCGTACTGCCAATAGCCGTTGTTGCGGTACCACTGATATTTGGACTCGATGCTGAGGAGCTGCCATTTGAGCCCGGTGGCGGTGATGGCCTTGCCGTCCGGCGCGACCATGGCGACGTCGAAGCTTGCCGTGTCGTTATCGCTGAGCGAGCGGCCAGAGAACAGCGGCTTCACGCCGATCATCGCTGCCTTGGGCGTGATGGGAAGGGTGAGCCTCCGCTCGACTGCCCGGCCGCCGGGCTCGGCCAGCCGCACCACGACATTGGCCTCGAGCGGCTTGGTCGAGGCGAGGACCTTGTCGAGATCGACAGTGAAGGTCGCCTTGCCGGCGTCGTCGGTCTGCGGCAAGTCGGCAAGCGGGATGGCCTCGGCGCCGACGTCTTCATCCTGGTCGGCCTGATCGGCGGCATTGAGGCCAAACAAATAACCCCTGTAGCCGGGCCGCTCGGCGGCCTTGGCGATATTCACCTCGCCCTCGATGTCGAGACCTGAAGCCGGCGCGCCATAGAGGAAGTGACCGTCAACGGTGACTTTCGCCGGCTCCGTGGGCGAGATGCTGGTTGCCGTGGTGGTGAGATCGAACTCCAGCCGATCCGGGACGTAGTCCTCGACCAGGAAGCTCACCTCGCCGATCGAGGGCTGCTTGGGGTCCGAGTAGACGGCGACGCGCCAGGTGCCGGTCGGCGCCGAGGAGATGATCGGCACGTCGAGCGAGCGCCCGCCAAGGCCCTGGTCGGCGACGACGCTGCGCCGATATTCCACCCCGTCGGGGCGCTCGGTGACCAGCGTCAAGTTCGCGTCGGGCACGGCGACGCCTGCGGCGTTGCGCAACAACGTCGTCAAATGCACGGTCTCGCCGGTACGGTAGACGCCGCGTTCGGTGAAGGCGAAGGCGTCAAGCCCTTTGGGAACGTCGCGCCCGGCAACGCCCCGGTCGGTAAAGTCGAACGCCGACTGCTTCAGATTGAGGAAGGCGTAGTCGCCACCGTCGCCGGAGGCGACGAGCATGGCAGGCGAGAGCCCGCCTTCGCCGCGGGCAAGCCCGGGCTCGAAGGTCACGGTGCCTTCGGCGTCGGTCTTCTTGACCGCGAGCACCTCGTTGTTGCGCGCGAGCAGCCTGAGCTCGACATCGCCGACCGGTGCGGTGGTGGCGAGCGAATTGACGAAGGTATGAATGCCGTCGGTGCCCGAAAAGGCCGTGAGCCCGAGATCGGAGACGATGAACCACTGGGTGGTGCGCTCGCCATAGTCCTCGCCCGCCACGTTGCCGGGTTGCGCCGCGAGCAGGTAGACGCCCGGCTCCATGGTGGGGAGCGCCTCGGTGACGGGGAAAGCGGTGGTGATCTCGTCGTTGAGCTTCCTCTCCACCTTGAGCTCGCCGGTCCACACCTTCTCGCCCTTCTGATCGGCGATCTCGTCGAGAGTGTAGCCCTGGAGATTGCGCTCGAAATCGTAGCCGAGCACGTTGTCGAGCAGGCTGCGATCGCCGATCTGGTAGATCGTCACCTTGACCGAGTCGGTGTTGACGGTGATGAGCGGGATGCCCTGCTGGCCCGTCTTCGGCAGCACATAGGCCTTGCCGGAGAGGCGCACCGAGGGGCTCCGGTCGCGGACATAGATGGTGAACTCGGCGTCCTTGAGCAGGTCCTCATCGACCGTGGAGGGAAGCCCGGCGCGGAGTGTGATGCCGTAGGTCTCGCCGTGCTTCAGCCCTTCCACGCAGATCTGCTGGTCGTCGACCGAGAGCGCGGGCTTGTCCTCGCCCACCACCGCCACGTAAGGCGAAAAGTCGGTGCGCTTGGGCAGGGCTTCGCTGAACTGGAAGCAGGCGCGCGGGCTTGCCGCATCGGAATCGACGCTGAAATTCGCGACGCGGAAGCCGTACTTCTCGCGCAGCGCATCGTATTGGGCTCTAAGCTCGGGCGTGTCGTGCAGGTTGAGCGAGAGCTTCAGCACGTTCAGCGCCGACCGCCACTCGTCGCGCTTGCCGAAGGCATTGGCGAGCGTGATCAGGTCGGCGGCCTCCTCGTCAGGCGTGGTGGCGCGTTGATAGGCGATATAAGCGGCAGTCCGCGCCCGCTCGAAGCGCGTCGAGCCGTCGTCATTGTCGGAGGTGGGAATGAGGAGCCAGATGTCGGCGAGCCGGCGCCAAGCCTTGGCGTCGTCGGGCGCGACGGTGACGATCTGGACGTAGATGTCGGCGGCGCCTTCGAGGTCTTGCCCCTTGATGAGCGCATCGCCCTCCTGCTTCAGCTTGATGACCGGCTTCTCGACGGTGCCTGCCTCATCCTTGAGGTAGGCCTTAAGCGTGATCGCGGCATCGTCGAGAGCGTCGTCTTGGAAGGTTTTCTGGGCGGCTTGGGTAGGGGTGGTGACGATAACAAACAGCGCGGCGACGAGGCCGGCGCGGAACCATGCGAACATTGACGTCCTCCGGGGAGCCCGCTCTCGGCAGGGGGGCTTAACGCCTATTTTAATCGAGCCTTTTGACAGAAGCCAGAGGGAGCCGGCCTGATCTCAATCAGCCAGCGCCCCGAGGGGCGACCAGCCGTAAAGCGCGGCAGCCTTGCGGATCAAGGCTTCCGCCAGGATCGACCCGTTGTCAGAATTGGTCATCACCACCATTCCGCTGGTTCCGCCGCAAGCGCCGGTGCGCCGATGGGCAGGGCGATGGCGGCGCCAAGACAGACGGCGGCGACAAGACGAAAGCGGCCAGGCGGCGGAGGGCTTCATTCATATCGTCCACCCTCACGCGGCGCTCTCGATCTCCCGCGCGAGACCGAGAAGCTCTCCGCGCACCCATTCATGGCACTCGTCGCGGTCATAGCTCGAATGCCACAACAGCCTTAGCGGAAAAGCGATAGGCCCAAAGGGCTGGGGAATGCGGACGAGCCCGAACTGCTTCTCGATGATCAGAGCCAAGGATGCCGGCAGCGTGAGCAGCGCGTCGCTATTCAGCGCGAGCAGGAGCCCGACTAGCACCGAGGAGACGCGCGAGGAGATGGTGCAGCTGAGCTTCTTCGCCGCAAGCTCGCGGTCGATCAGCTCGATGGCGGGAAGCGAGTTCACGGCGATATGGTCGGCCGCGGCGAAGGCAGCTTCTTTCGGCTTCCTTTGCGGGAAAGGATGCCCCGGGCGGGCGAGCGTGGCGAGCTTGTCGTCTAACAACTTGAGCACGCGGATATCCGGCGCCTGTACGCTTGCGCCCTCGATGTCGATCACGAAATGGCAGCGCGCGTGGCGCAGCGCGTCGGCGTTCTCGTCGCGATGCGACGGCATCCAGCCCGCGTGCACGCTCGGCGCCAGACGCCGCAAGCGCTGACGGAGCGGCTGCACCAGAATGAGCTCTCCGGCCTCGCTCGCGGCGATGGCGAAGTCGCGCACGGCGAGCGATGCGTCGAACGGTTGGCTCGGCCTGAGCAGGCTCTCCATGCCGGCCAGGATGACGTGGACGGTGGGCGCAAGCTCCAGCGCCTTGGCGGTGGGTACGAGACGCTGACCCGCCCGCACGAACAGCTCGTCGGCGAAGATTTCGCGGAGCTTGGCCAGCGCATGACTGATGGCCGAGGCGCTTCTCCCCAGCCGCTCGGCGGCGCGGGTGACGCTCGCGTCAACCAGCAACGCATCCAGCGTCACCAGCAAATTGGCGTCGACCTCCCTTAAGTGCATGATGTGCAACAATTCTGCTGAGAAGAGTTCATTACGTGCATGTTACTATTTGCGCTATTGCTTTGACAAGGCTCCGGCTGCCCAGCCCGGGAGCTTGAAGCATCCAAGAATAAACCCGCGGACGCTTCTCATCTACCCGGCGGTCCGACGGTTTCGGCCCGAGGGCCGCCGCATTCCTGTCGCCTGCTGGCGGCTTCGCTGGCGAATGCCGGTCGGAGCCCCGGCGAAGGGGTGTTGATGTTTGGACGATCGACGCTGGCCCGGCCGTTCGCCGCTGCCACTCTGTGCCTAAGCCTTGCGACTGGAGTTGCGACTTCGCCCGCTATAGCCGAGCCCACGCCCAAAGACGTGCTGAAGACCTACGTTGACATGGCCGAGGCCGGTTACACCGACTCCCTCGATACCGCCAGGACGCAGATCGGCGAGTTCTCGGCCTATGGCGTGGAGCCTCACGATATCGCGCTCCTTGCTGATGGCCGCACCATGGTGATCGCCAATGGCGGCATCCGCACTCACCCCGACAAGGGCACCGAGGAGCTCAACTTGCCCGACATGCGGCCGTCCCTGGTCTATGTCGATGTCGCGACCGGCGACCTCCTCGAAGAGCACGTCCTCGCGCCAGAGCTGCATCAGCTCTCGATCCGCCATCTCGCCATCGCGTCTGGCGACACGGTCGTGTTCGGCTGCCAATATCGCGGGCCCGAGCAGGATGCGCCGCCGCTTGTCGGCTCACCGCCGCGGCGAGACGCCGGCGATCGTGGAGGCCTTAGGCGACACGCAAACGGGCTTGCGCAACTATATCGGCTCGGTCGCTACTGATAGCGGCGGCGGCATCGTTGCGGCCTCGGCCCCCAAGGGAGGCCTCATCACCTATTGGGACGTGGCGGCAAGGCGCTATCTCGGGGCGTGCGACCTGAACGACGGCTGCGGGCTCGCCCCCACCCATCGCAGCGCGAGCTTCCTGCTGACGAGCGGCGAGGGCTGGCTTGCCACCG
>DASYIU010000301.1:0-2697 GCA_035997285.1 Methyloceanibacter sp.
CATGCCGCGCTTCGGCAGGACGAGCCCGCTCCCCTCGCCGCGCGGATAGCGGAAAGCGGAGGGACCGTCGTCGATTGCCGCGGCGGTCGCCACCATATGCATGAGCTCGGACTCATCGGCTGCAGCCATGATCACCATGCCGGGCAGGCAGGAGAGGAAGGCCACGTCGAACGAGCCGGCATGGGTCGGGCCGTCGGCACCTACAAGCCCTGCCCGGTCGATGGCGAAGCGGACCGGCAGGCCCTGCACGGCGATGTCATGCACCACCTGATCGTAAGCGCGCTGTAGGAAGGTCGAGTAGATGGCGGCGAAGGGTTTGTAGCCTTCGGCGGCGAGGCCGGCGGCGAAGGTCACGGCGTGCTGCTCGGCGATGCCGACATCGAAAGAGCGATCCGGAAACACTTCGGCGAAACGATCGAGCCCGGTGCCTGACGGCATCGCCGCGGTGATGGCGACGATCTTCTCGTCGGCGCGCGCCTCCTCGATCAGCGCATTGGCAAACACCTTGGTGTAGCTCGGGGGCGCGCCAGCCGCTGAGGCTTCTTGCGCCCCGGTGACGACGTTGAAGCGGCCGACGCCGTGAAACTTGTCGGCTGAAATCTCGGCAGGCCCGTAGCCCTTGCCCTTCTGGGTGACGACATGGACGAGGATCGGGCCGTTCTTCATGGCGCGTACATTGCGCAGCACTGGAAGCAGGTGATCGAAATTATGGCCGTCGATCGGCCCGACATAATAGAAGCCGAGCTCCTCAAACAGCGTGCCGCCGGTCCAGAAGCCGCGGGTGAATTCCTCGGCCCGCGCCGCCCGCCTCTCCCAGCTTTTGGGGAGCAGCTTGTGAGCGAGCTGCTTGGCCCAGCGGCGCAAGCGCCGATAGGTGCCGCCGGAGATGAGCTTGGCAAGATAGGCGCTCATAGCGCCCACCGGAGGCGCGATCGACATGTCGTTGTCGTTGAGGATCACGATCAGTCGGGAATCCATGGCGCCGGCATTGTTCATGGCCTCATAGGCCATGCCTGCGCTCATGGCGCCGTCGCCGATCACGGCAACGACGTTGTGGGTCTTGCCGCCAAGGTCGCGGGCGACCGCCATGCCGAGGCCGGCGGAGATCGAAGTCGAGGAATGGCCGGCGCCAAAGGTGTCGTATTCGCTCTCGGCGCGCTTGCAGAAGCCCGACAGGCCGCCCGCTTGACGCAGCGTGCGGATGCGGTCGCGCCGGCCGGTCAGGATCTTGTGCGGGTAGGCTTGATGGCCGACATCCCAGATCAGCCTGTCGTCAGGCGTCTCGAACACGTGATGGAGCGCGACGGTAAGCTCGACGACGCCGAGCCCGGCGCCGAGATGGCCGCCGGTCACCGAGACGGCGTCGATCAGCTCCTGCCGCAACTCCTCCGCGAGTTGCTGGAGCTCGTGGTCCTTAAGGGCGCGCAAATCTCCCGGCGTCTGGATACGATCAAGCAGCGGCGTGGGACTTTCGGCGCTCATTCTCACCTGGCGGAGTTGAGGAAAAGGGCGCGACGGATCAATGAAACAAGGCACCTTTATCGACCGATGGCAGACGTTGCAACTACCTATGAGCGAAGCCAAGGGCATAACAGGATCATGGCGACAGACGCGACCATAGCGGAGAGGCCCGTCCCACCCAAGGGGCGTCTTTCCTTCCCCATGTTGATGCTGCGCATGGTTAGCAACCCGGTGGCGAGCTGGGGCCAGGATTCCTATGACGAGCCGATGGTCGTCTACCGGTGGCTGGGGCTCAAGACCGCTTTCGTCATGGACCCGGCGCTCATTCAGACCGGTCCTGCTCGACGAGGCCGACAGCTTCACCAAACGTCCCCTCTACCATCATGTGCTCGGCGGCGGCGGCGGCAAAGGACTGCTAATCGCCGAAGGTGAGGAATGGCGCTGGCAAAGGCGCAGTGCCGCGCCCCCTGTTCAGGTCAGAGGAGCTCACCGCCCATGTGCCGGCCTTTGCTTCGGCCTGCGAGTCGGTGCTTGCCCGCTGGAGCGAGGCGGAGCCCAGCTCGCCTCAGGCTATCGGCCGGGATATGACCAATGCGACAATGCAGGCTCTCCAGGACACGATCTTGGGAGCCGATCTCGGCGCAGAAGACCGCAAGGTGATCGCGGACGCCGGCACCGCGTTCCTCCAGCCGACGCCGTGGAAGATCGCTATGCCTCGCTGAAATTGCCTCCGTGGACTCCCCATCCCGGCGGCGCCGGCATGCGACGAGCGGCCGTCAATTTACGTAAGGTGGCGGAACGAGCGTTGGCTGCCCGGCAGGATTGCGCCGATGGCGGCCCGCGACCCCGGAACCGGCTCAAAGATGCCTGACAGCCTGATCATCGACAATGTGGTCATCTTCCTGATGGTCGGGCAAGAGACGACGGCACAGGCCCTGACTGGACTTTATATCTGCTCGCGCTCTTTCCTGAATGGCAGGAAAGAGTCCGGGACGAGGTCAGACACATTGGTGGTACTGGCCCCTTGAGCGGAGATCGGGTCCAGCAGCTTGGCCTGTTGGAGGCGTTTTTTTTGGAGGCGATGCGGCTCTACCCGCCGGCCCCAAGCCTGATGCGGATCACAAGAAAGCCGGTCAACCTGGGAGGTGTCGCTTAATCCTCGACGTCAAGGGGCTCGGTGCCGGTGGGCTGGCCGTTCTGGTTCAGCGAGATCCTCTCGACGCGGGCCTCGGCCTT
>DASYIU010000302.1:0-5490 GCA_035997285.1 Methyloceanibacter sp.
AAGCCGCCCAGCATTCGGTCAGAATCTCTCGTAAGAAGGCCTGGTCGGTGGTCTCGTCGACCACGAACACCACGCGGTCAAGCGGCACCACGTCGAGCAGTTCGTTGATTTCGAATATGCAGCCTTGGTTGCTCGGGGAAAAGTTGCGGAGGTCCATCAGCACGGCATCGCTTTCACGCGCCAGGCGTGCGAGCACCATCCTCCACGTATCGTCGTGGCAGAAGAAATCGGCCACGCGGTATCGGCCGTCGAAGTCGCGTCGGGGCTCTGTCTCGGCGAGTCGCCGAGCGAGCGTCTCCGGCCCGGATATGAAGCGGCGGGCCAGCTTGCCGCTCAAGAAGTCGAGGAACTCGTGCGGCTCGACCGTGCTCGTGGCGAGATCCGGGCCCGCTATCAAGCGCATGCTGCCGCCATGGCACCACAGCCTACCGAAGGCATTGAACAAGAGCGCGCTGCGCTTGCCTAGCGAGAAGACGCGAAGGAGGAGAAGCGTGGGATCGGACGCCGTGCCAGCAGGCCGTTGGCGGAGGATGGCGAAGCCCAAAACCGACATGATCTTGTAGATGGCGAAAGCCGCTAAGGGAGCCAGGAACCAGAATATACCGAAGAAGGCGAAGTCGATTGCGCTCGTTAGCGCGAACAAGAACCACAGCGAGTCGACAATCACGGATTGGTCGCTGATCCAGCGCAAACGGTAAAGTTTGCCGAGCCCGCGCAGGAACATCCAGCCGATCAGGGCCAGCACCAGCGCACCGAAAAGCTGGAACGCGTATGTGGCCGCGTCGACGGCTTTCATGCCGCTGAAGCCAAGCGAACCGAAGAAATCGACGACAGGCAGCATGAGCCGCGGGCTGACCTCGAACACATTGTGCCACAGAGTTGAGCCGCCGACGGCCGCGATCATAAACACAAGCACCATCGGCCCCACCGCGCGGATCTGCCGTGGCAGAAAGGCGAGGATGAGGAACGTGCCGGGCAGATTGGTCAGGAGCCACAAGCGGATCGGTTGGTCCCAAGTCAATGTCTCGCTGCGCGCCATTCCCACGGCGGAGAGGGCGGCAAACAGCAAGAAGTAGATCAAGGCGGCCGTAAGCCAGCCCCGCCAGGAGTTGGCAGCGACGAGGCCGATCGTCAGCACCACGGGCCAAGCTAAGGCCAATGCATTCACCGCGAAGCGGATGGGAAGGAAGGCAAAGCCTCCGGCGTATAAGAAGGCCGACGTCAACGCGACAACGTAGCCAAGCCCGGCAACGCTATAGACCGCCGCGTTCAGCCAAGGACCGTTCAAGGCGCGCGATTCAACCTTGGACGCCGGACCGCGCGCAGAATCGTCCTCCGTCGTCACGATTTGAAGCGGCAAAGCCGGCGCCACGCTCGCAAGCTTCGGATCCATGCCGGCTGCCGGTCGCTCCGCTGAGGCAGCGCGGCGGCGCATCGAAAGCATGACGGCGCGCCGATAGATCCAAAGCAACAGCAACGAGGCGATCAAGGCCAGGGGCACGGCCCTCTCAAGCACGTCGGGGAGCTGGCCGGTGAGCACGATGCGGTCGCGATCTGTCTGCGGCAGATTATTCTTCCAGGTCACGTCTACCAGCAGCCCGGTCAGAATTTTGAGATCGAGGGCGATAGAGGGATCATCAGGACCGAGGTTTTTCTCATCGATGGCAAGCGCACGCCGCATCAGCGGCTCAGCCTCGGCGCTCCGGCCAGCGGCCTGCAGCACTTGCGCCACAGATCTGAGCTCGACGGCGACAGCGGGGTCGTCGGGGCCATAGAGCCGTTCGGCGATGCCCAGCGCCTGCTCGGCGATCGGCAGCGCCCGGCCATATTCGCCGGCCTTGAGACGCTGATAAATCTCTTGATTGAGCTTGACGAGCTCTTCGCTCACTTCAACCTGAACCGGTGTCGACGGTCCTGGCGATGGCTGAACCGGTTGGTCCTGCGCAGCGTCTGCCGCGCGCCGCAGTACGATGCCGCCACAGCCCGTCGCATCGATTGCCCCTTTGAGACTTTGCCGGTCTTCCGCCAGCATGCCTCGCAGGCCTACGAGATTGTAGCCATCCGGGCGATCAATCCACTCCGATGGATAGAGGTCAAGGAGACCGAGATCCGGATCGAAAGTACCGCTCAGCTCGAACTCGCCGCGTGGAACGCCTGGATTTTCCGGAAGGGCATAGAAGTGGAATCGCGCCGCAATCGAAATGTGTTTGACGTCCTCGGACTGAGGGCCGGCGTAAGGGCCGGCGAGAAGGCCAAGGAGGAGACGGTGGAGGTAAACCCGAACCCCGGACCAACGGGGGATAGTGCTGACCGTCAATGTTGCACCGGTCGCCCCCTGGGCGCACACATATCGGCCCTGCCAGAGGCCTTGTATGGCCTCGGCCCGATCGGCTGCCGACGCAAAACCGGGATACGCGGCAGCGATCAGAAGGACTCCGGCCGCCACGACAGTTAAGCGCGATAGGGAGCAACCACCATCGACGACGTTCACCGGAATTTTCCTCTTCTCGAGGATGGGCAGGCTCATTTTAGCGCGAAGTTCCATCCATTGCTGAGGGTGCTTGCACCGATTTGCGCAGTGTTGCTGACTGCTGCGGCGCTGCCGGTCACGGCGGCACCCACCGGACAAAGCGCGGGCGCCTATATCGAGTCCATCTATGCCGACCACGAAAGTCCGGGCGGGACGGCGCGCTATTCGCCGCGTCTCGATAGGCTGTGGGACGAATGCTACGCCCTCGCGAAAAAGAACGGCGACGCCTGTATGGACTTTTCCATGATCGTGATGGGCAACGACGCCCTGCTGACCGACGTCAAGGTCGAACAAAAGAAGGGCGGGCCGCATTCGGCGGTGGTGGATGCGAGGTTCAAGAATCTCGGCAAGGACACCACGGTCACCTACGATCTCATCCGCGACAAGCGCGGCTGGATGATCGATGAGATGCGCTCGGGCTGCTACATCCTCTCCGAGGCGCTGCAGCAAAAATCGAAGTGCTGAACGGTTCGTCAGCGCCCATTGCACACAAAGAAGGTGCAGAGCTTACGCCGGGGAGGGTCAGCTCGGCAGCAGCACGGTGTCGATGACGTGGATCACGCCGTTCGACTGCATCACATTCTTGATGGTGATCTTGGCGGCGTCGCCTTTGGCATCCCAGATCCAGATGGCGCCGTCCTTCATCTCGACCGTCAGTTCTTCGCCTTCGACGGTCTTGAGCATGGCCTTGCCACCGGCCTTCTTCACCATCTCCCTCAGGTCGTTGGCGGTGATGCGGCCGGGAACCACGTGGTAGGTCAGGACTTGGGTGAGCTGGCCCTTGTTCTCGGGCTTGAGCAGCGTGTCGACCGTGCCTGACGGCAACTTGGCGAAGGCCTCATTGGTCGGCGCGAACACGGTGAAGGGGCCTTTGCCCGACAGCGTGTCGACGAGGTCGGCAGCCTTCACGGCGGCGACCAGCGTGGTGTGGTCCTTCGAGTTGACGGCATTCCGAATGATGTTCTTGGACGGGAACATTGGGGCCCCGCCGACCGTCACCGTCATCTCCTTGGCGAAGGTTGGCTGAACGGCGCAAGGGTGTGTCTCTTATTTGTGCACATCCCCTGCAGCATAATTTCGCAGTTGCGAATTAAGACCGGCGCGCTACTCTCCGGGCGGATCCGTAATGTGGCCTCGCCGTGATCTCGCGATTCGGCTGGAGCGGGGGCGTCCCTAAGGGCTACCCTAGTTTTGGCCGGCGGAAGGTCTTGACTGATCCACGTGCCTTGGAAGAGTCGAAATTGGATTGACTATGGGGGCGCGGCCGCTCCTGGGACTGGGTGGCCGTCATCTTGCGTTCTTGGATCCCGGCGCTCCCGCGAGCGGCAATTGGGGCAGCGCCAAGCAAGGCACCGAATTGCAGGGCGCCGAATTGAATGAGGGATGAAGGGATGATGCTGCGGCGTGCCGGTCTCGCCCTCCTTTTCGGAGCGGTGTTGATGGCTCCAACGGGGGCTTCCGCCGGTCCGGCTCTCGTCTTCGAGCCATATAACGGCACCGTATTCTACGCCGAGGACCCCGACGCCCCCTGGTTCCCTGCCTCTCTCACCAAGCTGATGACGGCCTACGTCACCTTCGAGGCCCTCAAAGCGGGCACCGTCACTCCCGACACCAAGGTCATCTGCTCCAAAAAGGCGACGGAGCAAGCCCCGAGCAAACTCTGGCTGAAAGAAGGCGAGGCAATCACGCTCGACCTCGCGCTCAAGGTCCTCATCGTCAAGTCCGCCAACGACGTCGCCGTCATGAT
Organism: Methyloceanibacter sp.; assembly: GCA_035997285.1. Taxonomy (GTDB): domain Bacteria; phylum Pseudomonadota; class Alphaproteobacteria; order Rhizobiales; family Methyloligellaceae; genus Methyloceanibacter. Next base: position 4,278 of record DASYIU010000302.1, read on the forward strand.
TGCCGAAACCGTCGGCGGCAGCGAGGAGGCGTTCATCGCGCGCATGAACGAGGCGGCCCGGCATCTCGGCATGACCCACACCAACTTCGTCAACGTCAACGGCCTGCCCGACGAGCGCCAGGTCACCACCGCGCGCGATCTCGCCAAACTCGCCCGCGCCATCATCGTCGAATTTCCCGAGCACGCCGATCTCTTCGGCACCGTGCAGGTGAGTGTGGGCAAGAAGACCATGCGCACCCATAACGGCATGCTCGTCAGCTTTCCCGGCGCCGACGGGATGAAGACCGGCTTCATCTGCGATTCCGGTTTCAATATCGTGGTGAGCGCCACCCGCGAGGGACGCAAGCTTGTCGCTGTCGTGCTCGGCGAGCAGTCGCTGGCCTCCCGCCGCGACCGCGCCACCGACCTGCTCGAGAACGGCTTCCAGCGCTATTTCTGGAAATCGCTGTTCGGCACCAGCCTCGACGGGCTCGCCATCCAGGCGTCGTTGAGCGATATGCCCACGCATCTCCACGACAACGTGTGCGGTGCCCCTCGCGCCGCCAAGCCTGGACGGAAGAAGACCGTCGCCGGCCGCAAGTCCAGAGCCACGTTAAGCCTCGATCCCGATGAGGGTCCGGTGGCCGTGACCAAGGATGCCGTGAATGCCACCACGGACGCTGCCGCCGCGGTCACCAAGGGTGCCGTGAACGTGACCAAGAAGACGTTGCGCAAGACCGTCACGAGCGGCGCAAATTGAAGGCCTTCGCCTTTGCTCTCCTGCGACTTGCGGCGGCCACTGCGCTTTGCGTTTCCGTTGGCGCAGCGGCCGCGGTCGCCGCCGAGCCGCCCGACAATGTCGTCGCCGCCGTCGCCGAAGCAGCCCAGGCCTGCAAGGACCTTAACGGCAAGCCGAACACCGATGCGGTGCTCAGCGTCCAGGACCTCAACGGCGACGGCGGCGAGGACTGGATCGCCGATTACTCCAAGCTCAAATGCTCGGGCGGCATCAGCCCGCTCTGCGGCAGCGACGGCTGCACCCTGCAAATCTATTTTTGGGATGGGGAGACCGCCTGGGACGTCGTCTTCGAGGATATCGTGCAGAGCTTCAAGTTCGGCAAGAGCGGCGGCAAGCGCATGATGTACGTCACTACCTCCGGCGACTCTTGCAACAAGCCGGCCACCCAGACCTGCAAATACACCTATCGCCTGGATAAGGACGCCGTCGTCCCGA
>DASYIU010000303.1:0-4443 GCA_035997285.1 Methyloceanibacter sp.
ATTCCTCTTAAAGAAGAGCGGGTTTACGACATGCTCTGCAAAGGCGAGTCACTCGGCGTGTTCCAAGTCGAGAGCCGAGCGCAGATGAACATGCTGCCGCGGCTCAAGCCCCGTTGCTTCTACGATCTCGTCATCGAGGTCGCCATCGTGCGCCCCGGCCCCATCCAGGGCGATATGGTGCATCCCTATCTTCGCCGCCGATCTGGCGTCGAGGCGATCGACTTCCCCTCGCCCCACCCCGACCATGGCCCCGCCGACGAGCTTCGCCAGGTGCTCGGCAAGACTATGGGCGTGCCGCTCTTCCAGGAGCAGGCGATGCGGCTCGCCATGGTGGCGGCGAAGTTCTCAGGACCCGAGGCGAACGAGCTTCGCCGCGCCATGGCCACCTTCCGCCGCCGCGGCACCATCGACCGCCTCAAGGAGAAGATGGTCGGCCGCATGACGGCGCGCGGCTATCCGGCCGACTTCGCCGAGCGCTGCTTCAACCAGATCAAGGGGTTCGGCGAATATGGCTTCCCCGAGAGCCACGCCGCGAGCTTCGCCCATCTCGTCTATGTCTCGTCCTGGCTCAAATGCCATTACCCGGCGGCGTTTGCCGCCGCGCTGCTCAACTCTCAGCCCATGGGCTTCTATGCGCCGGCGCAGATCGTGCGTTGCGCGCGCGAGCATAGGGTCGAGGCGCGCGAGACCGATGTCAATCACAGCCTGTGGGACTGCACCTTGGAACCGGTGCTCACCTTAGCCCTAGACTCCCCGCTCCCCCCTTGTGGGGGAGCACGCACCGCTTGCGGCGCGGAGGGGGGTAAACCGCAGACCCAGAATCTGTCGCTCACCCCCCTCCCTACCCTCCCCCACAAGGGGGGAGGGTATAGTGAGGCCTGCACGCTGCGTTTGGGGCTCCGCCAAATCGCCCCGCCGCTCACAGCAGACTCCATCCCTGCCCTTGATGGGGAGGGCGGCTCGGTCCCCGCGAGGGGGAGGTATGCAGCAAACGCCACTCCTTCCCACGTAGTCTCGGCAGCCTTCGCGCTTCGTCTCGGCATGCGCCAGATCGACGGCCTGCGCGAGGCCGACATTCAGAAGCTGGTCTCGGTGCGCGACAACATCCCTGCCGATCTCGACCCTCATCTTTTCATGTCCCCTCTATTGTCATCGCCCGGCTTGACCGGGCGATCCAGTAATCACTGGGATCTCGCTAACGAAGGCCAGGGGTTACTGGATGCCCGCTTGCGCGGGCATGACAGGGGAAGCGGTGAGGAACAATTTCGCGACGTGCGAGATCTGTGGCGGCGAAGCGGCATCTCGCGCGCGAGCCTCGAGAAGCTCGCCAGCGCCGATGCCTTCCGCTCCCTTGGGCTCGACCGCCGCCAAGGCTTATGGGAGGTGCGTGGCTTGCCGAAGGAGATTCCGCTCCCGCTGTTCGACCATGCCGATGCTGCCGAAGCGGGGGTCGAGCCAGAAGTCGCGCTGCCAATAATGCCGCTCTCGGAGCATGTGGTGAATGACTACCGCACGCTCCGCCTCTCCCTCAAAGCCCATCCCATGAGCTTCCTGCGCAGCCGCTTCGCTCACGCACGCATCGCCTCTTGCGGCGCCCTCAGGAGCTTGCGCGACGGCGCACGCGTGAGCATCGCCGGCGTGGTGCTCGTGCGCCAGCGCCCTGGCTCGGCGCAAGGGGTGGTGTTCATGACCATCGAGGACGAGACGGGCGTCGCCAATTCCGTGATCTGGCCCAAGGTGCTCGAGCGGATGCGCACAGTGGTGATGGGCGCGCGGCTCGTCGTCGTGCATGGCCGTATCCAGCGCCACGAGGACATCATCCATGTGGTCGCCGCGCGGCTCGAGGATCGGAGCGATTGGCTACGTCTCCTCAGCGAGGACGGCGAGAGCCTGAGCGTGCCGATTGCCAATGCCGATGAGGTACGGAGGCCCGAACCCTGGCGACCTTCAAGCGACCTAGAGGAACTCCCTCTCCCTGTCGCCCACGGCGATCACGTCAAGCATCCGGGCGGCACGGACAGTCGCGAGCAAGCGAGCGAGCGGGACCATCCACGATGGCATCCGCGCCGCCATCCACGTTCCGAGCGCATCATCCCGAAGTCGCGCGACTTCCACTAACCTCACATGACCTCTCCCCTGTGGGGAGAGGTCATGCCGAAGGCGCGGGTGAGGGGTTTGCAAACTTCCGATACTAGATCCCCCTCACCCCAGCCCTCTCCCCGCTGAGGGAGTGGCCAGCCCAGCGAAAGTCGCTATGCTGCCAGCCATGAGACAAAAGCTCTTATCCATTGTCGCCACGCTCTCACTGCTTCTGGCATTTGACGCCTCGGCACTCCACGCCTTGGAGCAGCCGGAAGGCACAAGCGGCTTCTTGCCGAAACCTCTCGTCAAGGCGAAGACGCATATGGTAATTGCGGCCAATCCGTTCGCCGCCGAGGCCGGCCTTGCCATCTTGCGCAAAGGCGGCAGCGCCATCGATGCCGGCATCGCCACGCAGATGGTGCTCAATCTCGTCGAGCCGCAATCTTCCGGAATCGGCGGCGGCGCCTTCATTCTCTATTGGGACGCGAGCAAGAAGCAGCTGGCGAGCTTCGACGGGCGCGAGACGGCGCCCGCGGGAGCCACGCCAGAGCTCTTCCTCGACGCCGAGGGCAAACCGCTGCCGCGCGACGCCGCTATGGCGAGCGGCCTTTCGGTGGGTGCTCCCGGCGTGCTTGCGGCGCTGAAGCTCGCCCATGACAAATACGGCAAACTCCCCTGGGCTGAGCTGTTTCAGCCCGGCATCGCGCTTGCCCGCGAGGGCTTCCCCATCTCGCCCCGCCTCGCAAAACTTCTCGCTGACACCGGCCCGCAAAGTTTCGCGCCTGAAGCCCAGGCCTATTTCTTCGATGCCCAGGGCAGGCCCTGGCCGGAAGGCTACAAGCTCAAAAATCCCGCTCTCGCCGATACCCTGGAGATGATCGCCCGCGAGGGACCGGCGGCCTTCTATCAAGGCGACATCGCCAGCGACATCGCCAAAGCGGTGCAAACCGATCCGCGCATGCCCGGCAAGCTCACGGCAGAAGATCTCGCCGGCTACCGCGCCAAGGAGCGGGAGCCGGTTTGCGTCCTCTATCGCGTCGATCGGGTATGCGGGCCGGGACCGCCGTCCTCCGGCGGTGTGACGGTCGGCCAAGTGCTCGCTCTCATCGCCCCCTACGATCTCGGCTCAATGCCGCTTGGCGCTGAGGCCGTCCACGCAATTGTCGAGGCCGAACGGCTCGCGCTCGCCGACCGCGCGCGCTATCTCGCCGACACCGATTTCGTCCCCGCCCCGTTGGCCGGGCTGCTCGATCCGGACTATCTCGCCGCGCGCCGCGCCTTGATCGCCCCCGATCACCCGCAAGCCCATGTCGTGGCGGGCTCTCCGCCCAACACGCGGCAAGGGGCCTTCGGCCGCGACGCCACGCGTGAGGCCGCCGGCACGAGCCAGATCTCGATCATCGACGATGACGGCAACGCGCTGTCCATGACCACGACTATCGAGCAGGCCTTCGGCGCGCGAACCATGGTGCGCGGCTTCCTACTCAACAATCAACTCACCGATTTCTCCTTCCTTCCCGCCGACGAGGGAGGGCAGCCTATCGCCAATCGCGTCGAGGGAGGCAAGCGCCCGCGGAGTTCACTGGATCCGAGCATAGTGTTCGGAGAGGACGGCCGGCTGCGCTACGTGCTTGGCTCGCCAGGCGGCACGGCGATCATCCTCTACAACATCAAGGCGATCGTCGCTCTGATCGACTGGCGGCTCGACCCGGCGCAAGCGAGTGCGCTCGCCAATTTCGGTGTCACCGAGGATGCTGTCCTGCTCGAGCCGGGGCCTGAGGCGGACCCTCTCGCGGCGGCGCTTAGCGGAATGGGCCATGAGGTCAACCGCGTATCCTTGGTGAGCGGGCAGCACATCATCGCGGTCACGCCCGACGGGCTTGAGGGCGGCGCCGACCCGCGCCGCGAAGGCGCGGCGCTCGGGGATTGATGGCCACGCGAAAACAATGCATCGCGATTCGCGGCGCCGGCATCGTCGGCCTGTGGCAGGCGCTGACACTCGCCCGTCGCGGCCATGAGGTCACTCTCTACGAGCGCTCGGCGCAAGCCTTTGCTGACGCCTGTAGCCCCTTTGCCGGCGCCATGCTCGCGCCCCGCTGCGAGGAGGAGAGCGCCGAGAGGGTGATCAGGAAGCTCGGCGAGCGCGGCATCGCGCTTTGGCGGGAGACCTATCCCGGCACCGTTGCCAACGGCACCCTCGTCGTGGCGCTCCATCGCGACCGCGCCGAGCTTGACCGTTTCGCCCGCATGACGGGAGGGCATCGACGGCTGTCTCCGGGCGAGCTTACGGCGCTTGAGCCGGCCCTCGACGACCGCTTCGTCGGGGCCCTCTATTACCCTGAGGAAGCCCACCTTTCGCCT
>DASYIU010000304.1:0-10946 GCA_035997285.1 Methyloceanibacter sp.
GGCCCACTTTTTGGCCCCCCATGCCTGGCACCCCTAAGGGCATTCCAGGGATAGCGATGCCGACGATCGCCGGACGCTCCGTCAACAGCTTCTTCACGACGTCTGCGGCCACATGACCGACCACGACATAGCCGTCGACGAACATGGTGTGACAGCCTTCAAGCTGTTCGGGCACGCCCGCCTTCAGTGTGATCTCCTCGAGGACGTCAGTTTCCTTGACGTCGACCACGAACCCGTTCTCGCGCAGGTAGTCCGCATATGCCTCGCAGCACGAACAATGCGGATTCTTGTAGAGCGTTGCTTGGAGCTGCCCAGCGAGAGCCGGCAGAGGCAGCGCGAGCAGCGTGATGAGGGTGCCGAGCCAAATTGCATTCTTCATAGTGTTCTCCTTCGATAGTTAGAGCGAATAACGGAATGATGCGTATCCCCTTCCAGTCTTCCCGCCGGGATGGCCGTCACGTTCGATGATCGGCCAATACACGTTCGGCGGCCTTAGCGGCTTCGAGCGAGCGTGTCGGGCGCTTAGGTGTGGCGCGCTTACGCACGGTGAAGCCTTTGACCACGGCGTAGATCGCCGGGATGACGACGAGCGTGAGCACAGTCGAAGAAACCATGCCGCCGATCATAGGCACGGCGATGCGCTGCATCACTTCGGCGCCGGTGCCGCGGCTCCACATGATGGGCAGAAGCCCGGCCATGATGGCAGCGACCGTCATCATCTTGGGCCGCACGCGTTCCACCGCGCCCAACATGATGGCGGCGTAGAGATCGTCGCGCGTGAATGGCCGACCCTCCGCCGCCCGTCGCTCCTTCAGCTCCGTCAGCGCGTTGTCGAGATAGATCAGCATCACCACGCCGGTCTCGGCAGCAACGCCGGCAAGCGCGATAAACCCGACGGCGACGGCGACCGACAGATTGAAGCCAAGCCACCACATGAGCCAGAGCCCGCCGACGAGGGCGAAAGGTACCGACAGCATGACGATCAGCGTCTCGGTGATGCGCCGGAAGTTGAGGTAGAGCAGCAGGAAGATGATGAGCAGCGTCACGGGGACGACGATCTTAAGTCGGGCCTTGGCGCGCTCCAGATACTCAAACTGACCGCTCCACGTCGCGTAGTAGCCCGGCGGGAATTGCACCTCGCTTGCCACAGCCTTCTGCGCGTCGGCGACATAACTGCCGAGATCGCGGTCGCGAAGATCGACATAGATGTAGGTGGCGAGTTGCGCGTTCTCGGTGCGGATGCTCGATGGTCCTTGCGCGAGACTCACTTTGGCCACCTCGCCAAGCGGCACCGTTCCGCCATCCGATGTCGGAATCAGCACTTGGGTGGCGATAGCCTCGGGGTCGCTGCGGTAGTCGCGGGGATAGCGGATGCTGACGGTGTAGCGCTCACGCCCTTCCACCGTGGTGGTCACCGGCTCCGCTCCGAGCGCCATGGCGATCACGTTCTGCACATCGCCCACCATCAGCCCGTAGCGGGCAAGTTGCGCGCGGTCGGGATCGACGTTGAGGTAGTAGCCGGCAATAGCCCGTTCGGCATAGGCGCTCGACGTGCCCGGCACCGTGCGGATCACAGCCTCGATCTGTCGCGCGACCTTGTCGATCTCGGCCAGATCCTTGCCGAACACCTTCACCCCAACCGGCGTGCGGATACCGGTGGAAAGCATGTCGATGCGCGCCTTGATCGGCATCGTCCAGGCGTTGGACACGCCGGGGAACTGTAGCGACTTGTCCATCTCGGAAACGAGCTTGTCCACGGTGATGCCCGGCCGCCACTGGTCTTCCGGCTTGAGGTTGATCACGGTCTCCACCATCTCCGTCGGCGCCGGGTCGGTGGCTGTGGAGGCGCGTCCGGCCTTGCCCCAGACCGACGCGACTTCGGGGAAGGACTTGATGATCTTGTCCTGGGTCTGCAGCAGCTCGGCGGCCTTGGTGACCGAGATGCCGGGCAGCGTGACCGGCATGTAAAAGAGCGTGCCCTCATTGAGGCTCGGCATGAACTCGCTACCGAGCTTTGACGCGGGCCACAGGCTCACGCCGAGTACGACGAGTGCAATAAGGATCGTCACTCCCTTGAACCTCAGCGCGAGATCGATCACCGGGCGATAGATCCAGATCAAGAACCGGTTCACCGGGTTCTTGTGCTCAGGAATGATGCGGCCGCGCACAAACAGCGTCATCAGCGCGGGCACGAGCAGAACCGAGAGCAACGCCCCAGCCGCCATGGCGAAGGTTTTGGTGTAGGCGAGCGGCTTAAACAGCCTGCCCTCCTGCGCTTCAAGCGCGAAGATCGGCAGGAACGAAACAGTGATAATGAGCAGGCTGAAGAAGAGCGCCGGTCCGACCTCGACCGCAGCCTCGATCAGCACCTCGCTCCGCGGCTTGCCCGGTGGCGCGCGCTCCAGCCGCTTGTGGGCGTTCTCGATCATGACGATGGCGGCGTCCACCATCGCGCCGATGGCGATGGCGATGCCGCCGAGACTCATGATGTTGGAGCTCAGGCCCAACAGCCACATGCAGATATAGGCAATGAGCACGCCAAGCGGCAGCGTGATGATGGCGACGAGGGCGCTGCGCGCATGCAGTAAGAAGATGATGCACACCAGCGCCACGATGCCGCTTTCCTCGAACAGCGTACGCTTCAAGGTTTCGATGGCGCGGTTGATAAGGTCAGAGCGGTCATACACGGCCTCCACGGTCACGCCTTGCGGAAGGCTCGGTACAATCTCCGCCAGTCGATCCTTCACGTGCTGGATCACCGACAAGGCATTCTCGCCGAAGCGCTGGACCGCAATGCCGGAAACGACCTCGCCCTCGCCGTTCATCTCGGTAATGCCGCGCCGCGCATCCGGGGTCAGCTCGACCCGGGCCACGTCCTTCAGCAATACGGGTACGCCGCGGTCGTTCTTGACCACGATCTGTTCGAGGTCTGACAGGCTCTTGATGTATCCCCGTCCGCGGATGGCGAACTCGGTCTCGGAGACCTCGACGGTGCGTCCGCCGACATCCATGTTGCTCTCGCGGATGACGTCTCTGATCTTGGAGAGCGGGATGCCGAGGGCCTGCAGGCGGCGCGGGTCGACCACCACGCTATATTGCTTCACGAACCCACCCACACTTGCGACCTCGGCCACGCCCTCGGCCTTGGCGAGCCCGAAGCGCAGGGACCAGTCCTGAATTGTGCGAAGCTCAGCGAGGCTCTTCTGCGCGCCGCGAACGACGTATTGGTAGACCCACCCCACTCCGGTCGCATCGGGACCGATGCTAGGCGTCACCCCTGCCGGCAACCGCCGCGCGGCAGAGCTCAGATATTCCAGCACGCGCGAGCGCGCCCAGTAGAGGTCAGTGCCGTCCTCGAAGATCACATAGACGAAGGAGACGCCAAAAAAGGAAAAGCCGCGCACCACGCGCGACTTCGGGACAGTGAGCATGGCGGTGGTGAGCGGATAGGTGACCTGGTCCTCGACCACCTGCGGCGCCTGGCCCGGATATTCGGTGTAGACGATGACCTGAACGTCGGAGAGGTCGGGGATGGCGTCGAGCGGCACGCGCGACACGGCATAGATGCCTGCGACCGTCACGAAGATGGTCGCGAGCCCCACTAGGAAGACGTTGCGCGCCGACCAGCGGATGAGCGAGGCAATCATGGCTTGGCCTCCGGCTGGCTGAAGCTTTGCAGAGCGGCGCGCAGATTGCTTTCGGCGTCGATGAGGAACGTGGCCGAGGTGACAATGTCTTCCCCCGGCTTCAGGCCGTCAGTGACCTCGACATAGCCCTCGCCGCGCCGGCCGAGTTTCACGGCGCGCGGCTCGAAACGGCCTTCGCCCTTCGCCACCAACACGACCTGCTTTGTGCCGCTGTCGATCACGGCGCTATCGGGAACGGTGGCGATCGCCGCCTCGTTGGCACCCGTGCTGAACACTACGTCGGCATACATCGACGTCTTCATGCGCTCCTCGGTGTTGGGAAGCTCGATGCGGACAGAGACCGTGCGGGTCTCGGGGGTCAGCTCGGGATAGATGAACGTCACCTTGCCCTCGACGGGCTCAGTCGCCATGGCGCGCAGGGTCACGGTCACGGGCATGCCAACCTTGATCTCGGCGATGTCGGCCTCAGCCACGTCGGCGATCACCCACACGTGCGAGTGGTCGGCAATGCGATAAAGTTCATCGCCGGCCATGACCCGCTGGCCGTCGATCACCTTCTTGTCGATCACATCTCCATCGGCCGGGGCAGGCCAGTCGATGGTCCTTGGATTGGTTCCCGTCTTGCGCACCTCGTCGATGCGGCTTTGCGGAACGCCCAGGTTGCGCAGACGCTGCATAGCGCCTTCGAGCTCCTTGCCGGCGTCGAGCCCCATCTTTCCTCGCGCCCGCATGGCAACGATGAGGTCGGTCTGGGCGGATTGGATTTGCGGGCTGTAGACTCGGAACAGTGGATCACCCTTGTGCACGTGCTGACCGGTCTTGTTGACGAACAGGTCCTCGATGAAGCCGTCGGTTCGCAGCGCGACAATGGTCAAAAGCGACTCGTCGTGCTCGACCTTGCCCACGGCACGCACCGTGCGGACGATCTGACGAGTCTCAGCCTTCTCGGTCTTCACCCCAATGCGCTGGATCTTGTCGAGGCTGACCTTGACGGTACCAGGCTCATCCTGCTGGTCTTCATAGACAGGGATGTAGTCCATCCCCATGGTATCCTTCTTCGGCACCGGCGAGGTGTCGGGGAGCCCCATCGGGTTGCGGTAATAGAGAATCTTCCGGTCGGCGCTCGACGGCGCCGCTTGCTGGGCTGCAGCGGGCGTCGAAATCGGCGCCGGCACATGGGAATACCAATAGGTGCCCGCCGCACCCGCGACAGCACCCATGCTCAAAATGATCAAGCTATTTAGACGGCTCATGGCGCGTCTCCGCATCCTCGTTGACAGGCTTTGCCTTGGGTAGGCAGAGGCTCGGCGCGCACGGCGTGTGAGCCCAAAGGCTCACGCGCGACGGCGCACCTTCAATGAGGATTCAGACGCGTGGAGGTGGTAAGGGTGGATTGTCAGATCGAGACGGGACGCTTCTGACCAAAAGCACAGGCTGCTCCGAGGCCGATATTGCCAGCACGGATGCTGACGGCTTGATGGGGGTGCCCGAGAGACTGAAGCATTTGAGGGCACATCCAGATACCGATCCGCAGTCGCCCGACCCGTGCTTGTCGCAGACCTTCCCGTGCGGGCAGCAATCGGCTTGCACCGCCGAGAGAGATGTTTCCGGCGAGGCCGCACGCGCCACGGCGCCCGCAACCGGCAGCATGGCTACCGAGAGCGCGACGACTGTGACAAAAATGGCGCGAAGGATGCTCATGGCGTGGTCTTAGGAGTACAAGCGAGCCCCCTCGCGGTCAAGCAACAGGATCGTGAACCTACGATTGTCGTTACCTGACTCGTACCACTGTCTTGTGCTTGACAGCAGCCCGGGCTCGGACGCTACAGTGACCCTCGAAGTGGGGAAGCCGGTGCAAATCCGGCACGGTCGCGCCACTGTGAATCGGCCCGTGTCAAGCCACGAGCACCGAAAGTCAGACCTTCCTTCAACAACGCGCTCAAGCGGGACGCTCGATCCCAAGGAGGTTTGCCATGACCAAGGCCGTCACCGCACCCGTTTCTCCCCCCATTGCCATTCCGGTTCGAGAGATCCTCCCCTGGCTGATCTTTGCCGGCCTGCTCTTGATGATGATCTATTTCGTCGGCGTCGAAGAGGGCGCCACGTCGATCTTTCCTGGCATGTATGTGCACGAATTTGTGCATGACGGCCGCCACCTGCTCGGCTTCCCCTGCCACTAGCCCGGCGGCGGACATCGATGGTTAGAGGCCTTCTCATCCGCGGCATGCTCGCCGGGGTCATCGCCGGGCTGCTCGCCTTCGGCGCCGCCAAGATCTACGGAGAGCCGCAAGTCGACCGCGCCATCGCCTTCGAGGGGCAGCATGCCGAGGCCGACGCTTCCGCTCAGGCGCCTGCTGACGCGCAAGTCTCGGCGCAGCAACACCAGCATGGCGATGACGAGGAAGAGCTCGTCAGCCGCAAGGTGCAGAGCACGGCCGGCTTGCTAACGGCGGTGGCCGTCTATGGCGCCGCCATGGGCGGCTTGTTCGCGCTCGCCTTCGCCTTCCTGTACGGGCGCGTCGGGGATTTGAGCCCACGCCTGCTCGCGCTGCTTCTTGCGATTGCGGCCTTCGTGGCGATCTACTACGTGCCGAGCTTGAAATATCCGGCAAGCCCGCCGGCGGTGGGCGAGCCCGATACCATCGCCTATCGCACCGGGCTGTTCTTCCTAATGATCCTCATCTCGCTCGCCGCCCTGGTCTTTGCGGTGTCCGCGAGCCGGCGGCTCGCCCCGCGATATGGCGGCTTGAGCGCCACGCTCATCGGTGCCGGCCTGTTCGCTGGGGTCGTTGTCATCGCGCAGCTTGTGCTGCCCGACATCGACGAGGTGCCGGCAGACTTCCCGGCGATCGTGCTGTGGAAGTTCCGCATGGCCTCGCTCGCCATTCAGGTGCTGATGTGGTCGACGCTCGGGCTCACGTTCGGCTGGCTTGCCGCACGCGCGCTCGGCGGACGGCAAGCGGTCGTCCGGCCCAAGCGCAGCTCGGCATGATCGCGTCCTCGGAGTCCCTCGGCCCCATGGGCTCGGCACATCGCGATCGATCCGCCGGCTACAATTTCTATGCTTGATTTCAGGCTCTTAGCTTGAAGGGGCGAGGGCTCGTGAGAGGTGCAAAGGGCTCCCTTATCGACGACCTTATCGCCGCCTCGACCTCGGCGAGAGGACTGCCATCTTCCGGCACCAGCAGCTCGACCCGGTTGCGCCCAGCACGCTTCGCCGCATAGAGCGCGGCGTCGGCCCGGCGGAACAGGGCGTTGAGATCGCCGTCGATCTCGGCGATGGACGCGGCGCCGGCGCTGACGGTGGCGCCGACCGGCAAGCCGTCGACAACGGCTGCGGACTTGGCAAAAGCGCGCCGCACGGGCTCCGCGGCTCCGGCCGCTTCCAGCGGATCGGCGCCCGGCATGATGGCGGCAAACTCCTCGCCGCCGAGCTGCGCCACGATGCTGCCGCCGTTGAGATGCGCCGATGCCGTCGGGTCGCGAACAGCTTAAGCACGCGATCGCCGAGCGCATGGCCGAAGCGGTCGTTGGTCTCTTTGAAATGATCGAGGTCGAAGATCAGCACCGAGACCGCGTCTCCCCTCAGGTCCCTGTCCTGTCCGAGCGCATCTGCCGCTGCCACTCTAGGGGGCCGTCAGGTACCCCTCATTGACGCAGATCAATCAATCCTCGCTCGGGTAGAGCGTCGCCGAGCGAGCGGAGCGGGCGCCTTAGGCTCCCTGGATCTCCTCGCGCAGCAGCTCAAGCCTGAGCCAATCTTCTTCAGCCGCCGCGAGCTCTTCTTGCACTTGGGCCAGTTCGGCTCCCGCCGCCGCGAAGCCGCTGCGGTCGCTGGCATAGAAATCCGGCTTGGCGAGAAACTGCTCCAGCCGGCGGATGTCCTCATTAAGGGCGGCGATGCGTGAGGGCAGCTTTTTCAAGGCGTGTTGCTCGGAGGGGCTCAAGCGCTTGCGCGGCTCTGAGACGCGCCGTGCTGGCGGCGCCGGTCGCGGCGCCCTTGGAGCCGCGGGCTTCCCCTGCGGCAGCGCGCCAACGCCATGGCCGCGCTGGGCGACCATGTCGGAATAGCCGCCCGCATATTCGACCCATCGCCCCTCCCCCTCGAAGGCAATCACCGAGGTGACCGTGCGGTCGAGGAAGTCACGGTCGTGGCTGACGAGAAGCAACGTCCCGGGATAGCTTGCGAACATCTCCTGCAGGAGGTCGAGCGTCTCGAGGTCGAGGTCGTTGGTGGGCTCGTCCAGCACCAGCAGGTTGGAAGGACGCGCCAGCGCCACGGCCAGGATTAGCCTGCCCCGCTCGCCCCCCGACAGCGCCTTGACCGGTGTGCGCGCCTGCTCCGGCTTGAACAGGAAGTCTTTCATGTAGGAGATGACGTGGCGGGACTCGCCACCGATGATCACCGCGTCGCCGCTGCCGCCGGTGAGAGTGGCGGCGACTGACGTCTCGGGGTCGAGACTTTCGCGCCGCTGGTCGAGGGTGGCGATTTCGAGATTGGTGCCGAGATGCACGCTGCCGCTGTCGGGAGCAAGCGTCCCGGTGAGCAAATTGATGAGCGTGGTCTTGCCGGCGCCGTTGGGACCCACAATGCCGACGCGGTCGCCGCGGGCGATCTTTACGCTGAAGTCAGATACCAGCTTGAGGTCGCCATAGGTCTTGGCGATGCGCCTTGCCTCGATCACTTTCTTGCCGGTCTCTTTGGCCTCCTGCACCGTGAGCTTCACGTCGCCCTGCGTGCGGGCAGCAAGCCCTCGCTTGCGCCGGTCGCGCAGCTCATGCAGCGCCTCGAGGCGGCGCTGGTTGCGCTTCCGCCGCGCGCTGACGCCGTAGCGCAGCCAATGCTCCTCCTGGATGATGCGGCGGTCGAGCTTGTGGCGTCCGAGTTCTTCCTCCTCGAGAATGGCGTCGCGCCACGCCTCGAAGGCGGCGAAGCCCCGGTCGAGCCGGCGGGTGATGCCGCGGTCGAGCCACACCGTCGCCTGTGAGAGGTTCTCCAGGAAGCGGCGGTCGTGGCTGATCAGCACCATGGCCGAGCGACTGGATTGAAGCGCCGCCTCAAGGCCCTCGATGGCCACCACGTCGAGATGGTTGGTTGGCTCGTCGAGCAAGAGGATGTCGGGGTCCGGCGCCAGCACGCGGGCAAGCGCCGTACGCCGGCTCTCGCCGCCGGAGACACGCGCGGGCTCCTCCTCTCCGGTGAGACCGAGGCTCTCCAAGAGATAGCGCGCACGGTGAGGATCGTCGCCCGGGGCGAGCCCGGCCGCGACGAAGGCGCCGGTGGTGGCGAAGCCGGTCAGGTCGGGGCTTTGCGGCAGATAGCGGATGGTCACCTGGGGTTGGACGAAGCGGCTGCCGCGGTCCGGCTCGATCATTCCCGCCGCGAGCCTGAGTAGAGTGGACTTGCCCGAGCCGTTGCGTCCGACGAGACACAGCCGCTCGCCCGGACCGATCGACAGACTTGCCCCGGCGAGCAAAGGGGGACCACCGAAGGAAAGATCGATGTCCTTGAGAAAGAGGAGCGGCGGCGCTGCCATGGTTCGCTATTCCGTCTTTGCCGCAGGCCTAAACAAACGTCCGCAGCTTCTCTTGGATGCTCAACGGAAACTCGCTCCTGCACCGTCACTTCGCTGGCCAAGGCAGAATCGGCACGACGCTGACCGCATTGGCCGGCGAACCGTTCACGATCTTGGAGCTGACGGCGAGATAAACCAAAATATTGCGCTTCCTGTCCGGCACCCGGTAGATGCGCGTGGCCTTGAAGAAGATGCTGGTTTTCTCGCTGAACGCCTCTTCCTTCTCGGGCAGCGTCGAGATGTCGACGGTGATCGGTCCCATTTGGCGGCAGGCGACCGAGAAATTCGACGGGTCTTCGTTAAGACCGAGCGGCTGGCCCCAGCCGCCGGTCCTGGCTTGGGAGATGAAGCACGTGACGCCAGGCACCTTGGGGTCGTCGAAGTCGCTGACGCACACCTTGTCATTCGGCGACAGCAGATTGAATGTCGTGCTGATGCAAGCCAGGTCGTCGGCCCGCGCCATGCCCGACGCTGCAAGGAGCGCGGCCGCGCCCGCCAAAAGCAACCTCATTGCCTATCTCCATCTCCACGACATCTGACTCCAAAGCAATTTGGCTGGCAGTCTACAGCCAACCGCTCTCTACCCGGTCAAATTCCCTGACCTATGGGAAGATAGAGGGATTTGTAGGTCTTTCTCCGTGTCGACGTGCTAGGTGCCGGTTGAGCGGCCGAGCCACGCCCTCCAACCCCCGAACTCAGTGATGTCTTCGGCTCCGCGTATCGCATACGCCTCGCAGAGAAACCCTTTTACGGTTCGCCCATCGGCGAGCGTCAATGTGCCAATGCCCAAGGGCGCCGGGATGAGCGCGACGAACGATCCGAAGGCCTCCTCATCCATTTCCCAAATCTCGACCTCGATGGCTCCAGCGCCGCTGCCATCGAACACCAAGCCGGGCTTGGGAGGCGACGCGTTGGCAAGGGCATGGAGACGAGAGCCTGAGCCGGTGCGCGCGGTCTCGACGAGCTTCGCATGCCGCTCGACAAGCTGCCCATTGAGTGGCTGGCCGGAAAGGTGCGCGCCGACAACGGCGATTGTCGCCGACTTCGCCGGTTTCGTTTGTGTGGGCACTGGCGGGGTCGATGACAGAGAGATGGGCATGGCTCCGAGATGAGCGCCCGGCAGCGACCGGTGCAGAGCATCGCCTATCGACATCAGCATACCATCGGAAAGTGCTGGAGCGATGAGCGTCACGCCGAAAGGAATTCCGTCCGGCCGGAACCCTGCCGGCACGGCGACCGCCGCGAGATCCATCAGGTTCACGAAGTTGGTGTAGGCGCCGAGGCGGGTATTGAGCTGCACGGGGTCGGCAAGCATCTCCGCAATCTTGAAGGTGGTACAAGCGGTCGGCAGGAGCAGGAGGTCAATTTTCGCCCATTCTCGCTCCGCCTCGCGGATCACATCGGCAAGCTCGTAGAAGGCTTGGAACGCCTGGAGCGCGGTTCTGTTTTGAAATGAAGGATGAATCGACCTCAGAGGCGAACTCAGCCTTTGCTCGCTGCCTGAAACGCAAGCGGTTGAGGCCCGTCACAGCCTATTTTGTCGTCACTGCCTCGAGGTGCGGGATCGTCGGCTGCAAAGCCTGGGATCAAACAACGAGCCGCCGATTGGGTGAGATTCACCTCACGCCTCGCCGCACATATTATTCATGAGCTGCGCTCGTCATGCGGATTAGACATTTTCAATGAGCGCATCGGATTCGAACTCAGCATCTCACCATGATAG
>DASYIU010000305.1:0-4868 GCA_035997285.1 Methyloceanibacter sp.
GCGCGGGTTCGAGCGATATTGACGTCTTGGAAGTGCCATCCATGTCGCCAGACGCCGTGCAGGTTAAGCCAGTGACCCAACCCGATGCCGGCTGACGCGAGTCCGCGACCGCTCGCGCCGCACGGGGGCGTTGCACCGGCACGAAACCCCGTCGATGAAGGCATCGACCGACGCGTCGAAGGCCGCATCGCGGTCGAGCGCCTTGAAGGCCGGAATGAGCGCCAGTGTCGCCGGGCAGGCCAGCGGGTCGAGTGCCCGGAGCTCCGCCTCGTCCTCGTCGCTGATCGGGCGCATGAGCCCTTCGGCCTCCGCCAAGGCATAGCCGAGGATGAAGGCGTAGAACGCGAGCCCAAGTCCAGCAGCCTCGGCATCGGTGAGCCCGGCACTTCGCAGCGCGCGGTAGACCACTTCGCTGGAGGCATGATCGGCAGGCCCCGTCGCGTGGAAGCGGAAGTGCAGATGGAAGAGGCGTGGATGACGGTGGGCAAGATCACGGTAGGCTGCGGCGACGTTGCGTAGATCGGCGCGCCAGTCGGCGCTGGGTAGCGGCAGCTCGACGGTGGCCAGCGCTCGGTCGGCGATCCGCCGCAACAACTTGTCCTTCGAACCGAAGTGATGCAGGACAGTCATGGGGTCGACGCCGATACGCAGCCCTAGCTTGCGCACTGAAAAACCAACTTCGCCGTCGCGCGACAGCATGTCGAAGGCCGCATCTAGAATCGTATTTCTGTCGAGGCCCCGCCGTCCGCGCGGGCGGGAAATGGCCTTACCTGCCGTTTGCCTTGACAATTCTACACCGTAGCCAATAAGGTCTTCAGTGTAGCCATACTCGCTAATGAGCCGCTGTCAAGGCGCCCGGCGGGTAGGGAGAGTGGGCCTAGCTTACATGTTGGCTTTCCGAACTTCGATTGCGTTGAGAGGACTGAGCCCAAAGGCGCTGCTGCTGTTGCTCTGCGCCCGCATCGGCTATACGCCTCACGCGAGCTTCCAGCGCTAATTGGTTGGCCTTGGGTCACGCTCTGCTGGAGGTTTTATATAGGTGACTAATCAGTATCAAACCGCGCAGTTGAGAGAGCTCGACGCTCTTCACCATCTGCACCCGTTCACCCATCACGGGTCGCTCCGGGCGGGCGGCGCGCGCGTCATGGTCCGCGGCGACGGGCCCTACATCTGGGACAGCGAAGGCCAGCGCGTTCTCGATGGCATGTCGGGTCTGTGGACGGCGAGCCTCGGCCACAGCCGGCAGGAGCTCGCCGAGGCGGCCTACGAGCAAATGCTCAAGCTGCCGTTCTACAACACCTTCTTTCGCACGACGCATCCCCCTGTCGTGGCACTGTCGCGCAAGCTCGCCGAGCTCGCGCCCGCTAACCTCAACCAAGTTTTCTATGGCTCGTCGGGCTCGGAATCGAACGACACCGCGATCCGTCTGATCCGTCATTATTGGGTGCTCAAAGGCGAGCCCAAGCGGCGCATCATCATCTCGCGCAAGAGCGCTTATCATGGGTCGACGATCGCCGCCGGTTCGATGGGCGGCATGGCCCACCTGCATGCGCACAGCTACCCCGTCTATGAGGGCTTCCGCCACATCGTCGATCCCTACTGGTACGGCGAGTCCAAGGACGGGGAGTCGCCGGAAGCCTTCGGCATACGGGCCGCGCGCGTGCTCGAGGAGGAGATCCTGGCGATCGGCCCCGAGAACGTTGCCGCGTTCGCCGGCGAGCCTGTGCAAGGCGCCGGCGGCGTCAAGATTGCTCCCGCAAGCTACTGGCCCGAGGTGCAACGCATCGTCGACAAATACGGGATACTTCTCCTTGCCGACGAGGTGATCACGGGCTTCGGCCGCCTCGGCACCTGGTTCGCATCGCAGCACTACGGCATCCGCCCCGACCTCATCACCTTCGCCAAGGCGGTGACATCGGGCTATGTCCCGCTCTCCGGCGTCATCGTCGACGACAAGATTGTCGACGCACTGATGGCGCACGACGACGACTTCAATCACGGCTACACCTTCTCGGGTCACCCCGTGGCGTGCGCCGTCGCGCTGAAGAACCTCGAAATCATGGAGCAGGAGAAGCTCGTCCCGCGCGTTAAGGAGTTCGCGGGACCCGCCCTGGCGAAGCTGCTCGCGAAATTCAAGGACCACCCGCTCGTCGGCGAGGTTCGCTCGGTCGGACTTCTCGGCGCTATCGAGCTCGTCGCCGACAAACGCACGCGCCGCCGCTTCGCCGATCTGGGCCGTGTCGGCCTCATCTGCCGCGATCACTTCTTCCGCGAAGGTTTCATCATGCGCGCCGTCTTCGACACCATGGTCACCGCACCGCCGCTGATCTGGACGCAGGCCCAGTTCGACGAGGCGGAGGCGGTGATCGGCCGCGTGCTCGATCTCACGCTCAGCGACGTCGCCGGGGAGCTCGCAGCATGAGCCGTCCGATCGTCGTCATCCCGGCTTGCACCAAGCTGATAGACGGTGACGTGTTCGACGCGGTAGGCCGCAAGTACTCGGCGGCGCTAGCCGAGGTCGCGGAATGTCAACCTTTGCTCGTGCCGGTCGGTGCCAGCATGCCGGACGTTGGCGCCATCCTCGAAGTGGCCGATGCGATTCTTCTGTCGGGCAGCCGCTCGAACGTCGCGCCCGAGCATTATGGCGAGGAAAGCCCGATTATGCCCGACCGGCTTGATCCGCTGCGCGACGCGCTGACGCTTCCGCTCATCAGGGCCGCCGTCGAGCGCCGGACGCCGCTATTTGCGATCTGCCGCGGCTTTCAGGAGCTGAACGTCGCCCTTGGCGGCAGCCTGCATCAGGCCGTTCACGACGTGAATGGGCACAAGGACCACCGCGCCCGGCCCGATGTTCCGCTCGACGAAGCCTACGGTCCCATCCACCCGGTTTCCCTCCGCGGCATATTGCGCGATTGGGTCGGAAGGGACGAGATCATGGTGAACTCGCTGCACTGGCAGGGCATCGCGCGCCTCGCCGATGGGCTGAAACCCGAGGCCTTCGCCGAGGATGGTCTGGTCGAGGCCGTGCGCGGACCGGACGACGCGACGTTTTGTTTGGGCGTCCAGTGGCACCCCGAGTGGGGAGCGAAGCTGAATCCGGTCTCGCAAGCGCTGTTCCGCCGCTTCGGCGCAGCAGCGAAAGGCATTGCAACATGACGAACGCGCGGCTCACCATCGACGAGGCACGGGCCTTTCTCGACGCGAACCCGGCGGTGCAATGGATCGACGCCTTCGTTTTCGACATGAACGGCATTCCGCGCGGCAAGCGCATCCGCCGTTCCGATCTGCTCGGCGTCGCCAAGAGCGGGCTCATGATGCCGACCTCGGTCTTCATCATGGACCCGCTCGGCAATTGCGTGGCGGAGACGGGTCGCTTGTGGGAGACCGGCGATCCGGACCACCAGTGCCATCTTCTCAGCAGGACGCTGGTTCCGATCCCCGTCGGCGACGGCAGGCACGCCCAGGCGGTAATGGCCGTTGACGTCAAGGACGAGCTCGACCCGCGTGCGGTGCTCGTCGACCAGGTTGAGCGATTCACGCGCGCCGGTCAGACGCCGGTCGCGGCCGTGGAGCTTGAGTTCTATGTCACGAGCCGGACCGCGAATGGCGCCTTCGTGCTCCACACGCCCGACGGGCTCTCCGACGATCCGAGCCGGCCGCTCACCTTCGGCTTCGAGGAGATGGACACGCTTGCTCCCTTCATCGATGACATCTACCGTATTTGTGAGGCCCAGGGTCTTCTCGTCGACTCTGTCATGCAGGAGTCTGGTCCCGGTCAGTTCGAGATCAATCTGAAACATCGCGCGGATGCAGTTGCCGCAGCCCTCGACGGCTTGCTCTTGAAGCGCGCGGTGAAGGCGGCGGCGCGTGCGCACCAGCTCGACGCCACCTTCATGGCCAAGCCGCACCACGACTGGGCGGGCTCCGGCATGCACATCCACCTAAGCCTGCTCGACAAATCGGGACAGAACCTTTTTGCCGGCGATCCCATCTCGCAACTTCTCCGTCACGCACTGGGAGGAATGCGCGAAACCATGGCGGATTTCATGGCGGTTTGGGCGCAGTCCGCCAACGCCTACCGGCGCTACGTGCCGAAGGCCTATGTCTCCATGGCGGCGCATTGGGGCTTCAACAATCGCACGGTGGCGCTCCGCATTCCCCGCGGCAACGGCGGCGCGACCCGCATCGAGCATCGCGTCGCCGGCGCCGACGCCAATCCCTACCTTGTGATCGCGTCCATTCTTGCCGGCGTGAGTCACGGTATTGCTAACAAGATCGATCCAGGGCCGGCCGTCGAAGGCTGCGCGGAGACCATCGAGGCGCCGCCCCTTCCGACCGCCTGGGTCAACTCGCTGGATCTCTTCCAGCGCTCGGAGATCGTTCGCGGAGCTTTCGGCGCGCCCTTCCAGGATGTCTTTTCTCGCCTGAAGCATACCGAGCGCAGTAACTTCGAGCGCATTGTCACCCCGCTCGATCACCTCTGGTACTCGCGAGTCGCGTGAAGCTGATCCATGACGGTATCGATCACGATACGCTGACGGAGATTGCCGATGAACATGATCGCCAAGAAGTTTCCGGCCGCGGCCCTGATAGACGGCCAGTGGATCACCTCTGCCAAGACCTTTTCGGTCAGCGATCCGGCGACGGGCGCCGAAGTGGCGGCCGTGCCTGACCTCGGCGCCAAGGACGCAACCCGCGCCATCGACGCCGCGAGCCGCGCGCTGCCTGGCTGGTCGGCCAAGACCGCAAAGGAGCGGGCGGCCATCCTCAAGCGCTGGTTCGATCTCATCACCGCCGAGACCGAAAGCCTGGCTCAGTTGATGACCGCCGAACAGGGCAAGCCGCTGGCCGAAGCGCGTGCCGAGGTG
>DASYIU010000306.1:0-3390 GCA_035997285.1 Methyloceanibacter sp.
TATATGTGCCTCGGCCAGGAGGACGCTGCCGATCTTCGCGCGCCGCTCAGGGCGAGCAATGACAATGCGCTGCTCCACGCGGCAATCGACGAGGCCATCGCGCGGAAGCCCAAGGGCCATGATTTCGTCATCGGACGGGGAGAGCGGCCGGCAACGGCGCGGCCGATGTCGCTAACCGGGGGCTGAGAA
Organism: Methyloceanibacter sp.; assembly: GCA_035997285.1. GTDB lineage: Bacteria > Pseudomonadota > Alphaproteobacteria > Rhizobiales > Methyloligellaceae > Methyloceanibacter. The sequence continues at coordinate 190 of DASYIU010000306.1, forward strand.
AAGCCCGCGATTCGCCGGCGTTTCGGGTCTTTTCAGCAGGTCTTGGCCGATCCATCAGGCCACGGACGAACTTGGCCAGCGTGGCTTTATTAAGCAATCACCTTTCCGCGTTCTTAACGCATGGCTGCGCACAGTTGGCCCAACAAACGGGACCTAACGGCGGTCGTTCATGTCGGCCTTGGCGTCGCTCAAGAAAAATTCGCATTGGGCGGGATTGGTGCTGCTAAGCGCACTGATCGCGGCGACCGCCTTTGTCGCGCCGAGCCGCATCAGCCGCCTGGAGCTTGAGCGCGAGGCGCATGTCGCGGCAAGCCGCATACAAGCGGAGATGCTGAAAGAGCCCGATGCCCTGTTCGATGCTCTCACGCGTCCCGGGCTTGCGCCCGAATTCAGCAACATCCTGGCGAAATCGGGCTACGACCACCGCGTGCTGCGCTACGAGCTTTACGATCAGCGGGGCCACCTCGCCTTCACCAGCGGGCTGTCCGGCCTCGCGCTGAGCGACGAGGCCGCCGATGTGCTCGCCAATCCTTCCAGCGAGGCGGCCGAGGTCTCTCTATATACGGCCTCCGGCGGATCCGGCCCGTCCCCTTTCGCCGGCCTCAGAATTCCGCTCGCCACCAACGGCGAGGCGCGCGGCACCTTCGTCGTCTATCTCGACCAGAGCGAACAGGCCGCCATCCTTTCCAACTATTTTGGCCTGATCGCCACCATCACGCTGCTCTTGCTCGGCATCGGCATCGCCGCCCCGGCATCCTTCGCCTGGATGCGAAGCCAGGAGCGCCGCCAGGCCGAGGCGCAGGTCCGCTACCTCGAAAACCACGATACTCTCACCGGGCTTTCCAACCGCCGGGCATTCGGCGAGAGGCTAGCCGACGCCATGATGCGCATGCATCGGGACCGCACGCATATCGCCGTGCTCTGTCTCGACATCGACAAGTTCAAGGAGATCAACGAAGCCGCCGAGCATAGCGGCGGCGACCAGGTCCTGCGGGAGATCGCCAGCCGCATTCAGACCACGCTGCGCGAGGGCGACCTCATCGCGCGGCTGGGCGGCGACGAGTTCGCCATCACTCTCGTCGATATCACCAATCTCGGCGACGTCATGGCCTTCATGAACCGCCTGGTGGAGGCCTTGCGCAAGCCGCTCCAGGTCGCCGGCAAGGAAATGCTGTGCACCACCAGCGTCGGTATCGCGCTCGCTCCCGCCGATGGCGACAACGCTGCGACCGTGCTCCGCCATGCCGGCATCGCTCTGGCGGGCGCCAAGGGCGATGGCGGCCAGCGCATGTGCTTCTTCGAGCAGAGCATGGACAAGGCGCTGCAGCGCCGCCGCATGGTCGAGCACGAGCTTAGGCTCGCACTCGGGCGCGAGGAGTTCGAGGTCGTCTACCAGCCCCAATACGAGCTTGCGACGGAGCGGCAATGCGGCTCCGAGGCGCTGATCCGCTGGCACCACCCGGTGCATGGCAAGATCGCGCCCGGGCACTTCATCTCCGTGGCGGAAGATACCGGGCTCATCGTGCCACTCGGCGAATGGGTGCTGCGGCGCGCTTGCAGCGACGCCGTGCACTGGCCTGAGCCGCTGATCGTCGCAGTCAATCTGTCGCCGGCGCAGTTCCGCGACGGCGATATCGCCGAGACCGTCGCCAACGTGCTCAAGGAGACCGGGCTGCCGCCGGAGCGGCTCGAGCTCGAGATCACCGAGAGCCTGCTCATCAACGACACCGAGGAGGTGCTCGGCAAGCTCAACCGCCTGCGCGAGCTCGGTGTCGCCATCGCCATGGACGATTTCGGCACGGGCTATTCGAGTCTGAGCTATCTCGCTCGCTTCCCCTTCTCCAAGGTCAAGATCGATCGGCAATTCATCCGCAACATGACGCGCGATCCGGCCATGCGGGCGATCGTCAAGACCATCATCGCGCTCGGCAAGTCGCTCGACGTGGTCATCACCGCCGAAGGCGTGGAGACCGAGGAGCAGGCGGCGATGCTGCGCGAGTTCGGCTGCCCGCAAGTACAGGGCTTCCTCTACGGCTATCCAGGGGAAACCGAAGTCGAAAGCAAGAGGCAGGGGAAAGTGACGCCGATTGCCGCGGCGCGCAGCAGCGCCGCCTGAGCCGAGTCTATCTCTTGATCGAGGGTGAAGGGGTGGGGCCGCCGAGAAGCGCGCTCCACGACCCTTTGAAGGGTGCGACACCCTTCGACGGGGTCTTGACCGGGCGCCGGATTGGCGCCTTTGCCGGTTTGACGCTGGCAAGATGCAGCTTCTTGGCCGGAGCCCGCGTGACTTTGGCCGGCTTCGCCTTGGGCTTCGTCGCGGGCGCCGCGTGAGCAGCCGGCTGCTCTTTTGCCGGGGTAGACTCTTGCTCTTCGGCAGGCATCGCGGGCGCGGTCTCAGGGCCGACATTGGCGATGGCGTCAGGGGCCTCGGCTGGCTCAGTAGCGGCAGGCAGCGCCGAGGTCTGGTCGACGTCCCCGTCTACTTTAGGCGATAGCGGAGAAGCGGGGACAACGTCGACATCGATTGCCACGGCGTGCTGATCGATGTAGCTGCCCGGCCCCGGCAGCGTGATCAGCAACGGCAGAAGCACGGCAAGGCCGATGGCGTGGATGACGCCGGCGCCAATCGCAAAAACCGGAAGATTGATTTTGTCGAGCCTGATCACGGCGGCGGATAGCAAAGGTGCGTCGATGCACGCGGCTCACGCCTGACCCGAGTTAGCTGAGTCGGCCGCCTTTGTACAAGCCTTTAGGTTTCCATCACAATTTGGGGCGCTGGGCGGGCGTGGCCCTTGAGCCGCTCAAGCTCGGCCCAGGCACGTGCGGCGATCTCGCGATAGGCTTCAGCCACCTTCGAGGTGGGGTCGGTGGCCACGACCGGACGGCCTTCGTCTGAGGTCTCGCGGATGGCTAGAGTGAGCGGCACCTCGCCCAGGAAGGGAACGCCGAGCCGCGTGGCCTCGGCCTTCGCCCCGCCATGACCGAAGATGTCGGAGTGCTCGCCGCAATGGGGGCAGACGAAGGTGCTCATGTTCTCGACGATGCCGAGCACCGGCACGTTCACCTTGCGGAACATGTTCAGCCCCTTACGCGCATCGACCAGCGCCAGGTCCTGGGGCGTCGAGACGATCACGGCACCGGCGAGCGGAACCTGCTGCGCCATGGTGAGCTGGGCGTCGCCGGTGCCAGGCGGCATATCGA
>DASYIU010000307.1:0-2517 GCA_035997285.1 Methyloceanibacter sp.
TCACGGCTGAATATTTCGAGGTGCGCACGGCGCGCAGCGGTCCCGAGGCGCTGCATATCTGCGCGCGCGAGCGTGCCGACGTGGTTCTGCTCGACGTGATGATGCCGGGGATGGACGGTTTCGAGGTCTGCCGCAGGCTGAAGGCGGAGCCGCGCACGCAGCATATCCCGGTTGTCGTGGTCACTGCTCTCGATCAGCCCTCTGACCGGGTGAAGGGGCTTGAGGCAGGAGCCGACGACTTCCTCACCAAGCCCGTCGACGACATCGCGCTGATCACACGGGTGAAGAATCTCGCCCGGCTGAAGATGCTCACCGACGAGATGCTGATGCGCGCCACCACCGAGGAGCAGATGGGCTTTGTCGCCACCCTCGGCATCAGGCTCGATCAGCTCGGGCGCGGCGGACGTATCCTCCTGGTGGAGGACCGCGACCGCTCAGCCGAGCGTATCCTCGAAGTGCAGAAGCAGGAGCATCACGTGGAGCGGGAGGCCGATCCCGCCCGCGCCTTGCTGCGGCTTCCCGACGGCAATTTCGATCTCCTGATTGTAAGCCTCAGCCTGGAACACGCCGACGGCCTGCGGCTCTGCTCGCAGGTGCGTTCGCTCGACCGCACCCGCCATCTGCCGATCATGATCGTCATTGAGCCGGGCGACGACGCGAGGCTGCTCAGGGGCCTCGATATGGGCGTCAACGATTATATCGTCCGCCCGGTCGATGCCAACGAGCTGCTGGCGCGGGTGCGTACCCAAGTTAAGCGCAAGCGCTACACCGACCATTTGCGGATGCGGCTCGAAGAGACCGTCGAGATGGCGATCCTCGACCCGCTCACGGCGCTGCACAACCGCCGCTATATGACGAGCCATCTGAAGACGCTGTTCGAGGAGTCCTCCCAGCGCGGCAAGCCGCTCTCGGTGCTCGTGCTCGACATCGACTATTTCAAGGCCGTCAATGACAGCCATGGCCATGACGCGGGGGACTCGGTGTTGCGGGAGTTCGCCTCCCGCGTGCGCCGCAACATTCGCGGCATCGACCTCGCCTGCCGGCTCGGCGGCGAGGAATTCGTCGTGGTCATGCCGGATACCGACCTGGCCAAGGCCTATCTTGTGGGCGAGCGGCTGCGCCAATGCATCGCCGCGGCGCCGTTCTATGCCGGGGAGCGGATCGGGACGCTGGAAGTGACGGCAAGCGTCGGTGTCGCCGCGCTCGAGTTTGCCGACGATACCCCTGAGCTTATTCTGAAGCGTGCCGACCAGGCGCTCTACTGCGCCAAGCGCGACGGCCGCAACAGGGTTGTGGCGGACGCCGCCTAGCAACCCTCAACGCCGGCCAACGGCGCTTGGCGAATCACTTGGCCTGAATCAGTAGGCTGAGCGCTTCCGCCGAAGCGGCTTTCCGACTTGACCTGGTAGCTGAGCGCTTAACCTTAAGGCTTTACAATGCCTTGCATTTTATCGTATTAAGCAGATGAATAAGATTGATTTCGTCCCTTTGTCGGCTGTTTTGTGGTTTGACTCAGGCCGACGGAATTCGCAGTGGGAGACGATGGGGACGGGAGGTTCTCGCGCGAAATCTAGGTGCGCCTCTCTAGCTTTCGTTTCCTCGTTGCAAGAGATAACCCTGCGGTTTGCTCAGGTCCGCCGCATCTCCTGGGTCCGTAGGGTTCGGCCGGCCGGACCGCGGTTGAGTGGCCTCCTCGTTAGCGCCGTGTTTCGGCCGGCCACCATTTCAGGCGACCACAGCCTTCTCACTGCCGCGGCGCGGTCATAAGTCGAGCAGGGCTGGTGGAAACCCACACCCCCTATTTGATCTTGTATTCCTTGAATTCGACGTGCTTGCGCACGACCGGATCGTATTTCTTGAAGACGAGCTTCTCGGTCTGATTGCGCGGGTTCTTCTTGGTCACATAGTAGTAGCCCGTGCCGGCGGTGCTCACGAGCTTGATCTTCTGGGTGACGGGCTTGGCCATGTCGTCCTCGATAACCTAAAGCAAGTTTCGCGCGAACCCTACTCGCTCAAGACCGGAAGTCAAGACGGCGCGGGGAAGCTTCGGGCAAGGTTGCCTCGAAACTCGTCACCGTCTCCTCTTTGGCGTCGGGATCGAAGCCATGCATGAGGAGCGCCCATTGCAGAGCGATGAGCGCTCCTTTGACCGAGGGCAGCACGACAAGGGTGAGGATGAGGGTGAGCGGCAGCCACAGCGCCGCATGCACCCAGAGCGGCGGCCGGTAGGCCATCTCCACCGCGAGCACGAGGCCGACCACGATGTGGCCGACAATGACGATGGTAAAATAGGGCGGCGCGTCGTCGGCGCGATGATGATGCAGCGCCTCACCGCAATTGGGACAGGCATTGGCCACTTTGAGATAGCGCCTGAACATGGCGCCCTTGCCGCAGGCCGGGCATTTGTGGGCTGCGCCCCTCAGGAGCGAGCCCAGGATCGGACGCTCGCCTGTCGATCGGCCCTCACGCTGGGTGACGCCCGAAGGCCCAACTCTGTCTTGCATCACATGATCCTTG
>DASYIU010000308.1:0-18944 GCA_035997285.1 Methyloceanibacter sp.
TCGCCGCGGCCGTGCAGCCATCGGGGGCCAATATCGGGCTGATCTTCGGGCTCGTCTTTCTGATGGCGGGCTTCGCCTTCAAGATCTCCGCCGTGCCGTTCCACATGTGGACGCCAGACGTCTATGAGGGCGCGCCGACGCCGGTCACGGCGTTCTTTGCCGCGGCCCCCAAGCTAGCCGCCATGGCGCTCACCGTGCGCGTCCTGGTCACAGCGTTTCCGGCGGTCACCATCCAGTGGCAGCAGATCATCACCTTCCTCGCCATCGCCTCCATGGCGCTAGGGTCCTTTGCCGCAATAGGCCAGACCAACATCAAGCGGCTGATGGCCTATAGCTCAATCGGCCATATGGGCTACGCGCTGGTCGGGCTTGCCGCCGGCAGCGCCGAAGGCGTGCAGGGCGTGATCATCTATCTCGCCATCTACCTCGTCATGACGCTCGGCACCTTCGCCTGCATCCTCGCCATGCGCCGCGAGGGTCGCATGGTCGAGGATATCGACGCTCTGTCGGGGCTTTCCCGCACCAACCCGATGATGGCCTTCATGCTAGCGATGCTGCTCTTTTCCCTTGCCGGTATTCCGCCCCTTGCAGGCTTCTTCGCCAAGTTCTACGTGTTCCTTGCCACCATCCACGCTGGCCTCTATGCGCTCGCCGTCATCGGCGTGCTGTTAAGTGTCGTGGGTGCGTACTATTATCTTCGCATCGTCAAGATCATGTATTTCGACGCCCCCGCCGAACGTTTCGAGCCTATGCAAGCGCCGCTTGCCGCCGTGCTCGGCGTGAGCGGTCTGTTCATTCTGCTCTACTTCGTCCATCCGGCGCCCCTGGTAGCGTTCGCGGGCGTCGCAGCCAAGTCACTGTTCTAATGAGCTTATTGTCGTCACCCTCGCCAAAAATGCCGAGCGGCTACCGGCTGGTCAAGCTGGAGACCGTCGATTCGACCAACGCCGAGGCCCGCCGTCGGGCCATGGTCGGAGAGCCCGGACCCTTGTGGATCTGGTCCGCCCGGCAGTCGCAAGGCCGCGGCCGCGGCGGGCGCGAATGGACCTCGCTTTACGGCAATCTGTTTGCGAGCCTTCTCATCGGGGTCAACTGCCCGCTCCGCGTCGCCGGACAGCTGGCGCTCGTCGCCGGCATCGTGACCTTCGACACCATCGCCAAGTTGATTGCCTATGAGGGGCGTTCGGAGGTCCTGCTCAAATGGCCGAACGACGTCATGCTCGCGGGCGAGAAGGTTGCCGGCATGCTGCTCGAGAGCGTCGGCGGCAACGAGAACCGCTCGACGGTGGTGATCGGCACCGGGATCAATCTCGCATCTCACCCGGAGAATCTGCCGCTCCCGGCGGTTAGTCTTGCCGCCTACGGCATGACGGTGACGCCGGCTGACGCGCTTGAGGTGCTTGCCGCGACCACCCATGACTGGCTGTCGCGCTGGGGGGAGGGGTACGGTTTCCCGACCATTCGCCGCGCCTGGCTCGACCGCGCCGGGCCGACCGGGAGACCGTTGCGGGTGAAGATCAGCGGCGAGGAGACCGACGGCGTCTATGGCGGGCTCGACGCCGATGGCGCGCTCAGGCTGCTCACGCCCGACGGCGCCGAATACCGCATTGCTGCCGGCGACGTATTCTTCTTGAGCCGGTGAGGCGCCAAGCCCCGACATGTCTCGAAAATCCGATCGAAAGGAGGCCGAGTTCGTCTTCGTGCCGCTCGGCGGCGTGGGCGAGATCGGCATGAACCTCTACCTCTATGGCTATGGGCGCGACGGCGCGCGCGAGTGGCTCATCGTCGACATGGGGGTGACGTTCGGCGGCGACTTCGAGCCGGGCATCGACGTCATTCTCCCGGACATCCGCTTCCTTGAGGAGGAGCGGCATAACATTGCCGGCCTGTTGCTCACCCACGCCCATGAGGATCATTTCGGCGCGGTCGCTGACCTGTGGCCGCAGCTTGGCGGCGTGCCCGTCTATGCCACGCCCTTCACCGCCGAGATGCTCAAATCGAAGCTTGCCGAGACGGGCCGCGCCAACGGCTTTCCCCTCCACATCATGCCGATGGGGGGACGCCGAACCATCGGTCCCTTCGATGTCGAGCTCGTCAGCATGTCCCATTCGATCCCCGAGCCGTCGGCCGTCATCATCAGGACGCCGCTTGGCGCCGCCCTTCACACCGGCGACTGGAAGCTCGACGAGAACCCGCTGACGAGCGCGCCGACCGATCAAGCGCGGCTGAGAGCGCTCGGGGACGAGGGACTCGCCGCGCTGATCTGCGATTCGACCAACGCCGTGCGCGACGGCATGTCTCCATCGGAAGCCGATGTGGCGGTCACGCTAAACCGGCTGATCCGTGAGGCGCCCCAGCTCGTCGCGGTCACCACCTTCGCCTCCAATGTCGCGCGCATCCGCTCCGTGGCCAATGCCGCCCGCGCCGCCGACCGCGATCTCGTGGTGGTCGGCCGCGCCATGTATCGCGTCATCGAGGCGGCGCAGGCCACGGGTTATCTCGACCCCGATCTTCCGTTCCTGGAGGAGACGGCCTTCGCCCAGCTCCGGCCGCACAAAGTGGTGGCACTGTGTACCGGTAGCCAAGGCGAGGCGCGTGCGGCCATGGCCCGTATCGCTCTCGGCGAGCATCCCAATGTGAAGCTCGAGGCCGGCGACCGGGTGATCTTCTCCTCGCGCACCATCCCCGGCAACGAGAAAGCGGTCGCCCGTGTGCAGAACGGGCTGGCCGACAACGAGATCGAAGTGATCACCGATCAGGACGCTCCGGTCCATGTGTCAGGCCATCCTCGCCGCGGCGAGCTCGAGCAGCTCTATGGCTGGGTGAAGCCGGACATCGCCATCCCGATGCATGGCGAGGGCCGGCATCTCGAGGCCCATGCGCGGCTTGCCGAGAGGCTCGGCGTCAGACAGGTGGTGCGGGCGAGGAACGGCACCATGGTGCGGCTGCTGCCGGCGCCTGCCGCGATCATCGACGACGTCCCGGTGGGGCGCCTTTACCGCGATGGCGCGATCATCACCCGCGCCGACGACGGCCAAGTGCGCGAGCGCCGCAAGCTGAGCTTTGCCGGCACCGTCGCGGTGTCCCTGGTGCTATCGGAGAAGGGGTCCTTGCTCGCCGATCCGGAGGTCGCCTTGACCGGGCTGCCGGCGGCCGACGCCCAAGGCATTCCCTTCGCGACGATCGCCCGGGATGCGGCAATCGGCACCATCGAGAGCATTCCCAAGCCGAGGCGCAAGGACCAGGCGCTGGTGAGCGAGGCCGTCCGCCGCAGTGTGCGCGCCGCGATCAACCAGGCCTGGGGCAAGAAGCCCATGTGCTCGGTGCTGCTGACGGTGCTCTAGCGCGTGAGGGTTATGGTAGAAGTCCGTCATTGCTGGGCTCGACCCGGCAATCCAGGCATGACGGTCGAGAGAGAGACAGATGATTGGCCGCTTGAACCATGTCGCCATTGCCGTGCCGGACTTGAAGGCCGCGACCGAGGTCTACCGCAACACGCTCGGCGCCAAGGTGTCCGACGAGGTGGACCAGCCCGAGCACGGCGTGACCACGGTGTTCATCGAGCTGCCCAACACCAAGATCGAGCTGCTCGGCGTGCTCGGCGACGAGTCCCCGATCGCCGCCTTCCTCGAGCGCAATCCGAACGGCGGGATCCATCATCTTTGCTACGAGGTCCCCGACATCAAGGCCGCGCGCGACCGGCTGACGTCGCAAGGCGCGCGCGTGCTAGGCCAAGGCGAGCCCAAGATCGGCGCCCACGGCAAGCCGGTGCTGTTCCTCCACCCTAAGGATTTCTGTGGCACCCTTGTCGAGCTCGAGGAAGCTTAGGCATGACACTCTTCTTCGCCGTCTCCATGTACCTTGTCGTCTGGTGGATCGTGCTTTTCGTGATGCTGCCAATCAGCGTGCGCACCTCCGAGGAAGCAGGCGAGAAGCCCTCGCCGGGCAACGCGGAGAGCGCGCCGCATTTGCCGCACCTGCTGCCGAAGATGGTCGCAACCACGGTGGTCTCAAGCCTCGTCTTTGCCGCGCTCTACGCGATCATCGCGCTGCACGTGATCACGCTCGATCAGATCCCGTTCTTTCCGCGCTACGAGCACCTGCAGTAAGGGCTTAGAAGCAGGCCGGGCGGGCAGGGGATGGGGCAAAAAAAAGCAAGGTCGAATCGACCTTGCTTCAGTAACGCGACTCCCTATCTCCTCAGCCCTAGCGAGGCTCGCCCGTCGGTTACGACAATCGAGATTGCTGGCTTAAGAGCGGCTGCGCCCATGCTCCTGCATGCTCGGTGCGCCTGGAGTTACTTCCTCCCAAGACTTGGACCTGGTCCAATCTCAACGCATGACTCCGAGATTTCTAACAGGTCCCGAACGATCCACGTTGTGTTGAGGACACTAGCGCGGGCACGCCAAATTGTCACCATGATTGTGGCAAGCTGCCGAAGATTTATACTTGACGCCCACTCTTGACAAAGCGGGTTTGCTTCAAACCGGGCGCAACAAAGAATTTTCGTGGCGCCACTTTGGCACCGATTCTGCCTGCGAAATAGGCATTCTTTTTTTCGCACCGTTCGCAGACGTACTGCACGACAGCTTGTGGCGCGCATGCCCTTGCGCTCGCCTTGGAGCGAAGCACGCGACCTTTCCCAGGATTGCTTACCCTTGCGAAAGTAAGCTATTAGCCGCGCCTGGGGGCCGGCGGGGAGGCAGGGTCCCTCGCGTAAGGCATGGCTCATCTTTCACGGGCGGCGCGACCCCGCATCCGCCCCTAACGCCCGAAAAAGTTGCCAATGCGCCTCAGCCGCTACTTTCTGCCGCTTCTCCGCGACGATCCCAAGGAAGCGGAGATCGTCTCTCACCGGCTGATGCTCCGGGCCGGGCTCATTCGCCAATCGAGCGCCGGCATCTATTCCTGGCTGCCGCTCGGGTTCCGCGTCTTGAGCAGAATCGAACAGATCGTGCGCGAGGAGCAGGACCGCGCGGGCGCGCTCGAGTTGCTCATGCCCACGATCCAACCCGCCGAGCTCTGGAAGGAGAGCGGCCGCTACGAGGTCTACGGCAAGGAGATGCTGCGCATCGACGACCGCCACGAACGCGAGATGCTTTACGGCCCGACCAATGAGGAGCTGATCACTGCGATTTTCCGCGACGCGGTGAAATCCTACAAGGAGCTGCCCCGCATCCTCTATCATATCCAGTGGAAGTTCCGGGATGAGATCAGGCCGCGCTTCGGCGTCATGCGCGGACGCGAGTTCTTGATGAAGGATTCTTATTCCTTCGATTTCACGCTCGAGGCGGCGCGGAGGTCATACAACAAGATGTTCGTCGCTTATCTTCGCACCTTCTCGCGGCTCGGCCTGAAATCCATTCCCATGACGGCAGAGACCGGGCCCATCGGGGGCGATCTTAGCCATGAGTTCATCATCCTTGCCGACACCGGCGAAAGCGAAGTCTACTGCCACCGGGACTTTGTCGCCCTTCAGCCACCTGGCCCCGAGCTCGACTACGAGGCCGACCTGTCGCCCGTGATCCAGTCCTGGACCAGCAAATACGCCGCCACCTCAGAGAAGCACGACGCCGCCCGTTTTGCCCGCGAGGTGCCCGAGAAGGACCGGGTGACGGCGCGCGGCATCGAGGTCGGCCATATCTTCTTCTTCGGCACGAAATATTCCGAGCCCATGGGAGCGCGGGTGCAGGGGCCCGACGGCGAACTCGTGACGGTGCAGATGGGCTCCTATGGGATCGGCGTGTCGCGTCTCGTCGGCGCCATCATCGAGGCGTCCCACGACGATGCCGGCATCATCTGGCCGAAATCCGTGGCACCCTTCGATGTCGGCCTAATCAACGTCAAGGTCGGCGACGCCGGCACCGGCGCGGCCTGCGAGGACATCTATGCAAAGCTTGGGGCGGCAGGCTTGAGCGTCCTTTACGACGACCGCGACGACAGGGCAGGCGCCAAATTTGCCGCCATGGACCTGATCGGACTTCCTTGGCAGACCATCGTCGGGCCGAAGAGCCTCGCCTCCGGCGAGGTCGAGCTGAAGGAGCGCGCGACCGGCGCCCGCCATAGTCTCACCTTCGAATCCGCATTGAATCGCCTGATCACGTCGGCGACCCAGGCGAGGAGAGAAGCGGCATGAGCTCACAGTCGAGCACACGGGCGTTCGCGCCCTTCGAATGGATGGTGGCGCTCCGCTATCTGCGTGCGCGGCGCAAAGAAGGCTTCATCTCGGTGATCGCCGGCTTCTCCTTCATCGGCATCTCGCTCGGGGTCGCCACGCTGATCATCGTCATGGCCGTGATGAACGGCTTCCGCCAGGAGCTATTCGACAAGATGCTCGGGCTGAACGGCCACGTCGTGGTGCACAGCCTCGCCAACTTCAGCGACTACGATGCCGTGGCCACGCGCATCCGCGCGGTTCAGGGGGTCAAATACGCGCTTCCCTTGGTCGAGGGCCAGGTGATGATCTCGACGCCCTCGACCTCGAGCGGCGCGCTGGTGCGGGGCTTGCGCGAGACCGACCTCAAAGAGCTCAAGGCAATCTCCGACAATGTCCGCTTCGGCACCCTTGACGGCTTCGACAAGAACTCGGGGGTGGCGCTCGGGAGCCGGCTTGCCAATGAGCTCAACGTGCGGGTCGGCGACCAGGTCTCGCTGCTCACCCCGCGTGGCGCCTCCACCGCGCTCGGCACGGCGCCCCGGGTGAAGCGCTATCCGGTGGTGGCGATCTTCGAGATCGGCATGTCGGAATACGACGCCAGCATCCTGTTCATGCCGCTCAACGAGGCGCAGCGCTATTTCAACCAGCCCGACAGCGTCACCGTGCTCGAAGTCGTGCTCGACTCCCCCGACGAGGTCGGCAAGCTGTCGCCGCAGATCATTACGGCCGGCGGCTCGAGCATCTATATCAGCGATTGGCGTCAGCGGAACGCGACCTTCTTCACCGCGCTCCAGGTCGAGCGCAACGTCATGTTCCTCATCCTCGCGCTCATCGTGCTGGTCGCCGCGCTCAACATCATCTCCGGCCTGATCATGCTGGTGAAGGACAAGGGCCACGACATCGCCATCCTGCGCACCATGGGCGCCACGCGCGGCGCCATCATGCGCATCTTCTTCATCACCGGAGCGAGCATTGGCATCGTCGGCACGCTCGCCGGCTTCGCGCTCGGCGTGCTCGTCTGCGTCAACATCGAGAGGCTGCGCGAGCTTATCGGCTGGATCACCGACACCGACCTGTTTGCGCCCGAGCTTTATTATCTCTCACAGCTGCCAGCCGAGATGGACACCGGGGAGACCGCTTCGGTCGTGGTCATGGCGCTGGTGCTAGCGATCCTCGCCACGCTCTACCCCTCCTGGAGGGCCTCGCGTCTCGATCCGGTCGAAGCCTTGCGTTACGAATAGGCCGCCGGTGGATAGCCCCAAACCTGCACCGGTGCTCCGCCTTGAGCGGCTCGAGCGTGGCTATACCCAAGGCAACCGCCGCATCGATGTGTTGAAGGGGGCCTCGGCCGCATTCTTCCCCGGCGAGACGGTGGCGTTACTCGGACCTTCCGGCGCCGGCAAGTCGACGCTGCTCCAGATCTCCGGTCTCCTTGAGCGGCCCGACCGCGGCGCCGTTCTCATCAACGGCGTCGATTGCGGCAAGCTCCCCGACAAAGAGCAGACCCGCGTGCGCCGCATGGAGATCGGCTTCGTCTATCAGTTCCATCATCTCCTTCCCGAGTTCTCGGCGCTCGAGAACGTCGTGTTGCCCCAGCTCATTCTGGGCCTCACCAGGAACCAGGCCGAGACCCGCGCCAGGGAGCTGCTGAAGATCCTCGGTCTCGAAGAGCGTTGGGACCACAGGCCAGCTGAGCTGTCGGGCGGCGAGCAGCAGCGCGTGGCCATTGGCCGCGCCGTCGCCAACGGCCCCAAACTGCTCCTGGCCGACGAGCCTACCGGCAATCTCGATCCTCCTACCGCCGAGAAGGTGTTCGAGGAGCTTCTCAAGCTCGTGCGCCAATCGGGCGTGGCAGCCGTGGTGGCGACCCACAATCTCGATCTTGCCGCCCGCATGGACCGCACGCTGCGCCTCGCCGACGGCCTCCTGGTCGAGGAAGAGGTCGTGGTGGTGAAAGCTGCCCGCAGCTAATGCTTGCGAAAGACCACCTTGCAAAGAGAACATAAAGGGAACATTGTCGCTCGCTCGCGCCAGCGCCGACGGCGAATAGCTTTGGATATGTCCGTCTTTCCCTTCGAACAAGGCGCCCGAATGCGAGAGGGTGGAGGCGGAGCGCGTCGGCGGGAGTGGGTCGTAAGGCATGACGGATAAGGCTGAGCCCTTCGTGCATCTGCGGGTGCACTCCGCCTATTCGCTGCTGGAAGGGGCGCTGACCATCGCCAAGCTCGCGGTGCTCGCTAGTACCGATCGCGCGCCGGCGCTTGCGCTCACAGACTCGAACAATTTGTTTGGCGCGCTCGAATTCTCCGAGACGCTTGCCGAGGCCGGCATCCAGCCGATCGTCGGATTGACCCTTTCGCTCACTTTCGCCACCGAAGGCGACACCGCGCCCGGCGGCGACATACGCGGCCCCCGGGCTGACGGCCGCATCGCCCTTCTCGCCAAGGACCAGCGGGGTTACGCCAATCTCATGCGGCTATCGACCAACGCCTATTTCGCGACGTCGGAGAGTGGCGAGGTGGTGACATCGATGGCCGATCTTGCCTCCCAGGCCGAAGGCCTCATCGCGTTGACCGGCGGGCCTGAGGGGGTCATCGACTTGGCCCTTGCCGACGGCAACCCCGAGCTTGCCCGCGCGCGGATCGAGGCGCTCCAGGCAATCTTCGGCGACCGGCTCTATGTGGAGCTGCAACGCCATGGGCTGCCGCAGGAGAGGGCGGTCGAGCCGGCTCTTCTCGGGCTTGCCTACGACTTGGATCTCCCCATCGTCGCCACCAACGAGCCCTATTTCGCAAGCCCTGAGGATTTCGAGGCCCATGACGCGCTGCTCTCCATCGCCGAGGGAAGCTATGTCGCGGTCGACGACCGGCGCCGCCTGAGCCCCGAGCATTATTTCAAGACGGCAAGCCAGATGCGGGTGCTCTTCGCCGACCTGCCCGAGGCGCTCGACAACACTTTGGAGATCGCGCGGCGCTGCGCCTATCGGCCCTTAGAGGGCATGCCGATTCTGCCGCCGTTCCTGACCGGTGGCGTGGCCACCAGCGCGCTTGCCGAGACCGAAGCCGCCGAGCTCAGGCGTCAGTCGGAGGCGGGGCTCGCGGAGCGGCTGGCCCAGCATGGGATGGCCCCCGGCTACGACGCTAACGCCTATGCCGAGCGGCTCGCCTTTGAGCTCGGCGTCATCACCGGCATGAATTACCAGGGCTATTTCCTGATCGTCGCCGATTTCATCCAATGGGCCAAGGCGCAAGGCATCCCGGTCGGCCCCGGGCGCGGCTCCGGCGCGGGCTCGCTCGTGGCTTACGCGCTCACCATCACCGACCTCGACCCCATCCGCTTCGGACTCCTGTTCGAGCGCTTCCTCAATCCTGAGCGCGTGTCGATGCCCGACTTCGACATCGACTTTTGCCAGGACCGCCGCGACGAGGTGATCGCCTATGTGCGCGAGCGCTATGGGGCCGAGCGCGTCGCCCACATCATCACCTTCGGCAAGCTGCAAGCGCGCGCCGTGCTGCGGGACGTGGGCCGCGTGCTGCAGATGCCTTATGGGCAGGTCGATCGCTTGTGCAAGCTCGTGCCCATGAACCCCGCCAATCCCATCACGCTCCCTCAGGCAATTGCCGCCGAGCCCCGCCTGCAAGAGGCGCGCGACACCGAGCCGATCGTGGCCAAGCTGCTCGACATCGGCCAACGCCTCGAGGGGCTTTACCGCCATGCCTCGACCCATGCCGCCGGTGTCGTCATCGCCGACCGGCCGCTGATCGAGATCGTGCCACTCTATCGCGACGCCCGCGCCCAGCTCCCCGCCACGCAGTTCAGCATGAAATGGGCCGAGGCTGCGGGCTTGGTGAAGTTCGATTTTCTGGGCTTGAAGACCCTGACCGTGATCGAGACGGCGCGGGAGCTGATTGCGCGCAAGGGGATCGGGATCGACCCGGCCAAGCTCCCCCTCGACGATGCGGCAACCTTCGAGCTGCTCCAGCGCGGCGATACCGTCGGGGTGTTCCAGCTCGAAGGTCAAGGCATGCGGGATGCGCTGCGCAAGCTGAAGCCCGACCGCTTCGAGGATATCATCGCCATCGTGGCGCTCTACCGCCCGGGACCGATGGACAACATCGATAGCTATGTAAATCGCAAGCACGGCCGCGAGGGGATCGAGACGCTTCACCCGATGATCGAGCCGATCCTGAAGGAGACCTACGGCATCATCATCTACCAGGAGCAGGTGATGCAAATCGCGCAAGTCCTCTCCGGCTTCTCCCTCGGCGAGGCGGACCTCCTGCGCCGCGCCATGGGCAAGAAGATCAAGAAGGAGATGGCCGCGCAGAAGACACGCTTTGTCGAGGGCGGCGTCGGCAACGGCGTGGACCGGGCGCGCGCCGAGTATATTTTCGAGCTGGTGGCGAAGTTCGCCGGCTATGGCTTCAATAAATCCCACGCCGCGGCCTACGCGCTGATCGCTTATCAGACCGCTTATCTCAAGGCGAATTACCCGACCGAGTTCCTGGCGGCATCGATGACCCTCGACATGGGCAACGCCGACAAGCTCGGCGGCTTTGCCCAGGAAGCCCGCCGCCTCGGCATGCGCATCGAGCCGCCTGCGGTCAACCGCTCGGAGGTCGGTTTCATCCCAAGCGACGGCGCCATCCGCTATTCGCTGGCGGCGCTGAAGAATGTGGGCCGTCACGCCGTGGAGCATATCTGCGATGAACGAGAGGCGAGGGGCCCGTTCCGCGATGTTTCCGACTTCGCCCGGCGCATCAATCCGCGCCTCCTCAACAAGCGCGCGCTTGAGACGCTGGCCGCCGCCGGCGCCCTCGATGAGCTAGGGCTCGATCGCGCCACCGCCTTCGCCAATGTCGATCGGATGATCGCCGCCGGCAACCGCTCCCTCGAGACCAGCGCCGAAGGCCAGGACGACTTGTTCTCGGGCGCTCAGCATGTCCCACCTCCCATCGAGCTTCGTGCCGCCAAGCCCTGGGCTCCCACCGACCGGCTGTCACGTGAGTTCGAGGCGGTCGGCTTCTTCCTCACCGGCCATCCTCTCGACGACTATAAGGACGTGCTGGAGGCGCTCGGCGCCGAGACCTGGGTCGAGTTCGCCGCTAAGGCGCACCTCCGCCGCGTGGTCGGCACGCTCGCCGGCACCGTCCTCCATGCCAGGGAGCGGCAGGGCAAGACCGGCAACGCCTATGCCTTTGTCGCCTTCTCCGACGCGACCGGGCAATTCGAGGCGGTGGTGTTCTCCGAGCTCCTTGCCGCCTCGCGCTCACTCCTCGAGCCCGGCACCGCTGTGCTGCTCGATGTCGAGGCCGAGGCCGACGGCGAAAACGTCAAGATGCGCGTGCAGCGTCTCTCCTCGCTCGACCGCGCGGCCGAAGCGCGCCACGCCGGCATGAAGGTCTATGTCGAGGACACGCGCGCCCTTGCCCCCCTCGCCGAGCAGGTCGGGCCGGGCGGAGGCCAAGGGCAGTTCCGCCTCGTGCTCCGCCTCGACGACTCCCGCGAGGTTGAATTCGTGCTGCCGCAAGGTATCGACGCCACGCCGAAGCAAAGAAGCGCGCTCAAGCTTGTCGGGGGCGTGGCCGCCATCAGCGCCCTGTGAGGCCGTTCTGCGGGCGCTGGCCCTTGCCAAGCCAAGGTGCCGTCCCTATAAACCGCACCATCTCACACGCGGGACGCCAAGCGTCACTTTGGCCTTTCTGGCCTCAGCGCTCGCTCCGGTGGCTTGGCTTCGGCCAGTCCTCTTTGTCCCGCGGCGGCAGAACCGGAAAAAGGAGTAGCAGGCCAATGGCACTGCCTAATGTCACTATGCGTCAGCTCCTTGAAGCTGGCGTGCATTTTGGTCATCAGACCCACCGTTGGAACCCGAAGATGGCGCCGTTCATCTACGGCTCCCGCAACAACATCCACATTATCGATCTCACCCAGACCGTGCCGCTCCTACATCAGGCGCTGGTCACCGTTTCCGACGTCGTCGCCAAGGGCGGCCGCGTTCTCTTCGTCGGCACCAAACGCCAGGCGTCGGAGGCGGTCGCCGACGCCGCGCGGTCATGCGCGCAGTACTTCGTCAACCACCGCTGGCTTGGCGGCACGCTGACCAACTGGCGCACCATCTCCAACTCGATCAAGCGCCTCAAGTCCTTGGAGGAGCTGCTTGCCGGCGAGACCCACGGTCTCACCAAGAAAGAGCTGCTCCAGCTCACCCGCGAGAAGGACAAGCTCGAGCGCTCTCTCGGCGGCATCAAGGACATGGGCGCGCTGCCCGACCTCATGTTCGTCATCGACACCAACAAGGAGGGGATCGCCATCGCCGAGGCGCGCAAGCTGCACATGCCGGTGGTGGCGGTGGTGGATTCGAACTGCGATCCGGAAGGCATCAGCCATCCCATCCCCGGCAATGACGACGCCGGCCGCGCCATCACCCTTTACTGCGATCTGATCTCGCGCGCGGCGATCGACGGGATCGAGCGGGCGCAAGGCGCCGGGGGGGCCGACCTCGGCGCTGCCGAGGAGCCCCTCGGTGAGCCCGGGCTTGAGGGTGAGGAGGGCTCCGAGCGGCCCGCTCCGCAGCCCGACCGCCGTCCCAAGCGACCGGCGCGGCCCGATGGCAGGGGTCGCGACAACAGAGGTAGAGCCCAGGGCCCTCGTTCGGGTCCGGGTAAGAAGCCCAGATCAGAGCCCGAGGTCGCGAAACCTGAGCTAAAAGAGGAAAACAGCTAGGCGTGCGCCTCACATAGAGCACTCCGGCAGAGGCAAGCCATGACGATTACGGCAAGGATGGTGAAGGACCTGCGCGAGAAGACCGGCGCGGGGATGATGGACTGCAAGGCGGCGCTGAACGAGACCAGCGGCGACATAGAGGCCGCGGTCGATTGGCTCAGGACCAAGGGGCTCGCCAAGGCCGCCAAAAAGGCCGGCCGCGTCGCCGCCGAAGGCCTGATCGGGCTCGCGGCAAAGCCAAAGGAAGCGGCCCTGGTCGAGGTCAATTCCGAGACCGACTTCGTCGCCCGCAACGATACCTTCCAAAAAATGGCCTCAGGCATTGCCGAGGCGGCGCTTGGCGCGAAGGGCAATCTCGACAAGCTTGCCGAGGCCAAATTCCCCGGCGGCAAGGCGACCGTGGCCGACACGATCAAGGAGATGATCGGCACCATCGGCGAGAACATGACGCTCCGGCGCACCGCTTTTCTCGACGTCAAGAAGGGCGCGGTCGCAAGCTACATGCACAACATGATGGCGCCGGGGCTTGGCAAGATCGGCGTCATCATCGCGCTTGAGTCTGCCGGTGATCCCGAGGCGCTCAAGCGCTTCGGCCGCCAGGTCGCCATGCATATCGCCGCTGCCAACCCGCAATCCGTCGACGTGGACAGTCTCGACAAGGCCGTGATCGAGCGGGAGCGAGCCGTGCTGACGGAGCAGGCAAAGGAGTCCGGCAAGCCCGCACCTGTCATTGAGAAGATGGTCGAGGGCCGCTTGCGCAAGTTCTACGAGGAGGTCGTGCTGCTTGCGCAATCCTTCGTGCACGATCCGGAGACGACCGTGGGCAAGGCTATGGCCGTAGCCGAGAAATCGGCTGGTGCCCCGATCAAGATCACCGGCTTCTATCGTTTTGCGCTTGGCGAAGGCATCGAGCGTACAGGCGACGATACGGCGTGAGATGGGCCAGCGTTAGATCGTCCTGGCGGGAATCACATGGGGCGGGCCAGAGGCTCGTCACAGCAAGCGGGAGGCAGGCTGATGGCACGGACGGCAGCGGCCCGGAACCTTCTCTACCGGCGCATCCTGCTCAAGCTGTCGGGCGAGGCCCTCGCCGGGGACCAAGGCTACGGCATCGATCTCGACGTGCTTGCCCCCATCGCCCGCGACGTTGTCGCTGCCGTGGCATCCGGCGCCGAGATTTGCCTCGTGGTCGGAGGGGGCAACATCTATCGCGGCCTGAGGGCGGCGGAGGTCGGCATGAACCGGGCCCGCGCCGATTATATGGGCATGCTGGCGACGGTAATGAACGCGCTGGCGCTGCAGACCGCCATCGAGCGGGAAGGCCAGACGGCGCGGGTGCTTTCGGCCATCCCCATGCCCACGGTCTGCGAGGCCTATATCCGCGACAAGGCGCTCGACCATCTGGAAAAGGGCCGGGTGGTGATCTTCGCCGGGGGCACCGGCAACCCCTATTTCACCACCGATACGGCGGCGGTGCTCAGGGCCGCCGAGATGGGCTGCGAGGCGCTTTTCAAGGGGACTCAGGTCGACGGCGTCTATAGTGCCGACCCGAAAGCGACGCCAAATGCCCGCCGTTACGACCGGCTGAGCTATGACGACGTCCTTAAGCAAGATTTGCGGATCATGGACGGCGCCGCAATCGCCCTTGCCCGGGACAATCGGATTCCGATAATTGTGTTTTCCATCAAGAGCCAAGGTGGCTTGGCTACAGTGTTGCAAGGGAGCGGCTCCTCGACCACCATAGACGATGGAAACCCAGCAAAGCGCCTTTAGCGCTTCTTGATTACCAAACGGAGCTTGGCCCGAATACCGTGCGAGGGTGGCGCGGGAAGCGGGAAGCAGGGAAGGCGACATGTCTGGCTTCGAACTGAAGGAGATCGAGCGGCGGATGCGTGGCGCTCTCGGCGTGCTGAAGCAGGAGTTCGGCGGCTTGCGTACGGGGCGCGCCTCTGCGAGCCTGCTCGACCCGATCATGGTCATGGCCTATGGCAACCCCATGCCGCTCAATCAACTCGCCACCATCAATGTCCCCGAATCGCGGTTGATCACGGTGCAGGTATGGGACCGCAGCCAAGTCGGCGCCGTGGAGCGCGCTATCAGGGAGTCGGATCTCGGACTCAACCCCGCCGTCGATGGTGCGCTGTTGCGCCTCCCGATCCCCGAGCTCAACGAGGAGCGGCGTCACGAGATCGCCAAGGTTGCCCATAAATACACCGAGCAGGCGCGCATCGCCGTGCGCAATGTCCGCCGCGACGGCATGGAGCATCTGAAGCGGGCGGAGAAGGACGGCGACATGAGCAAGGACGAGCACCACACGCTCTCGACCAAGGTGCAGGACTTGACCGACAAGATCGTCAAAGAGATCGACGAGGCCCTTGCGAGCAAGGAAGCCGAGATCATGCAAGTTTAACCGGCAAGGCCCAAAGGACACGCCTGACCCCCTAACTGGAGCAGCCGAACGTGACGCTTGCGATGGATAAACTTGCCTGGGCCGCGAGCGATAGACCCGCCGTCCGCCATATCGCGATCATCATGGATGGCAACGGCCGCTGGGCGGCCGAGCGCGGACTGCCGCGCGCCGAAGGCCATCGGCGGGGCGTGGAGAGCGTCAGGCGCACGGTCGAGGCCTCACTCGAGCTCGGCGTCACCCATCTCACCCTGTTCAGCTTCTCCTCGGAGAACTGGGCGCGCCCAAAGCAGGAGATCAACGACCTGTTCGGTCTCCTGCGGCGTTTCATCCGGCGCGACCTCGCCGACCTCCACAAGAACGGCGTGAAGATCCGCGTCATCGGCACCCGCGTCGGGCTCGCCGCCGACCTCCTGCGGCTGATCGACGACGCTATCGAGCTCACCAAGGATAACACGGCGCTCAATCTCACCATCGCCTTCAACTACGGCGCCCGCGACGAGATCGCTCGGGCCGCGCGCCGCATCGCCGAGGACGTAGCGAACGGGGTGATGGCGCCTGCCGAGGTGACGCCAGAGCGCTTTGGCACCTACCTCGACACGGCCGATCTGCCCGATCCCGACCTCCTCATCCGCACCAGCGGGGAGCTCCGCCTCTCGAACTTCCTCCTCTGGCAGCTCGCCTATAGCGAGTTCGTATTCATCGACGCCTATTGGCCCGACTTCTCGCGCGAGCAGCTCGAAGCTGCCATCGCCGAATATCAGCGGCGCAGCCGGCGCTTCGGCGGAACCTCGGCGAGATCCACCGCGTGACGCGGACCCGAACGCTTCCTGACAAGGACCGCAACGGAGCGGAGAGCCAAAAGCCGGAAGTGGTCGTGCGCGTGGCCTCGGCGCTGGTGCTCGCGGTCGTGGCGGTCGGCGCGGCCATCGCCAACCCCTGGAGCTTTGTGCTCCTCGTGATCGCGGCTGGCGTGATCATCTCCTGGGAATGGGGGCGGCTGGTCAGGGGAAGCGGCTTCGACCGCGTCGCCTCGATCGAGGCGATCGGGGTTGCGGCCCTTGCCATCCTGATGACGCTCGGTCGGCCAGATCTGGCGCTCATTGCCCTTGCCGCAACCGTCGCGGCCATCGGCTTCGCCAGCATCGCCTCGAATACTCTGGGCTGGTCGCTCGCGGGCCTTGCCTATGCGGCGCTCCCGGCCTGGGCGCTGGTGTGGCTGCGCAGCGATCAGAGCCTCGGCGCCGTGGCCGTGCTTTATCTCTTTGCCGTCGCCTGGACCACCGACACGGCCTCTTACACCGCCGGGCGCCTCATCGGCGGACCGAAACTTGCGCCCCGCATCTCGCCGCGCAAGACCTGGAGCGGATTCATCGTCGGCGCGTTGGCGCCGTCCCTGATCGGTTATGCTTTCGCCGTAACCCTCGGCGGCACTTCGGGGTGGCGCCTTGCCCTTGTCAGCGTGGCGCTGGCGCTCGCCTGCCAGCTCGGCGACCTGGTTGAGAGCGCGGTGAAGCGCCGCTTTGGCGCCAAGGACATGAGCCATCTCATCCCTGGCCATGGCGGGCTGCTCGACCGCATCGATGGCCTCTTGCTTGCCGCGGTCCTGGCGGCCATCATCGCGCTCCGCGATCCGGCCAGTCCGGGCCGGGCGCTGCTCGTCTGGTGAAGGCGAGGGTCTCCGCTGTGTTTCCGTCCCTGACATCAGTCGCCATCGACATTGAGACGAGGGCGGTGATGCGCCCGCGGCGTATCTCGATCTTGGGAGCGACCGGCTCGATCGGCGAGAGCACGCTCGATCTCATCGGCCGCAACCCCTCGGCCTATCAGGTGGTGGCGCTCACCGGCGGGCATAACGCCGGCCGTCTTGCCGAGCTCGCCATTCTGCATCGGGCCGAGCTCGCCGTGATCGCCGACCCTCAATGCTACGCCGCACTACGTGCAGACCTCGCGGGCACCGGAATCGAGGTGGCGGCAGGGGAGGAGGCTCTGCTCGAGGCGGCAAGCCGGCCGGCCGACTGGGTGATGGCGGCGATCGTCGGCGCCGCCGGGCTCAAGCCGACACTGCAAGCCGTGCGCCAGGGGACGGCAACGGCGCTCGCCAACAAGGAATGCCTCGTCTCGGCTGGAGACATCTTCATGGCCGAGGTCGCCCGCGCCAAGACCACGCTCCTTCCCGTCGATTCCGAGCACTCGGCAGCGTCGCAAGCCATGGTCGGCGCGCCCCAGGAGAACATCGAGCGTGTCTGTCTCACGGCCTCGGGCGGGCCCTTCCGCTGCTGGAGCCTCAAGCAGATGCGCGACGCGCAGCCCGAGCAGGCCCTCAACCACCCCAATTGGTCGATGGGACCCAAGGTGACGGTCGATTCGGCGACCCTAATGAACAAGGGGCTTGAGCTGATCGAGGCCCACCATCTCTTCTCGCTCGCCCCGATGAAGCTCGACGTGCTCATCCACCCCCAATCGATCGTACACTGCCTCGTCCATTTGAGCGACGGCTCGGTACTGGCGCAGTTGAGCTGCCCCGACATGCGCACGCCCATCGCCTATAGCCTCGCCTGGCCCGAGCGCATGCACGCGCCGACCAGGCGCCTCGACCTTGCCGCGCTCGGCGCACTCACCTTCGAAGCGCCTGACACCGAACGTTTCCCCGCGCTTCGCCTCGCCAGGGAGGTGCTCACCGCCGGAGGAAGTGCCGGCACCGTGCTCAACGCCGCCAATGAGGTTGCGGTCGAGGCCTTCCTTGCCAAGCAAATCGGGTTCCTGGGCATTGCCGGTCTGGTCGAGGCGACGCTTGCGGCAAGCGCCGGCCTGCTCGCTCTCACCCGGGAAAGCGTCGAGGACGTGCTCGCCATCGATGCCGAAGCCAGGGTCTGCGCCCGCTCGCTGCTAGGGCGGTTTGCATAATCTTCATGGCCCGTCTAAGAAGGGTCTAAATCTTGAGGAAAACCTCGCTTATGAACACGATAATTCAGCTTTCCGGCTTCGGCGACACCCTGCTCGGCTACCTCCTTCCCTTCCTCTTCGTCCTCACCGTCGTGGTATTCGTCCACGAGCTTGGCCATTTCCTCGTGGCCCGCTGCTGCGGGGTCGGCATCAAGGCGTTTTCGATCGGCTTTGGTCCTGAGATCGTCGGCTTCAACGACCGCTACGGCACCCGTTGGAAGCTCTCTTGGATCCCGCTCGGGGGCTACGTGAAATTTATCGACGACGACAATGTCGCCAGCGCCGGCGGCCGCAAGTCGCTTGGCCAGCTGTCGCCTGAGGAGCGCAAGCACAGCTTCCAGGCAAAGCCTTTGGCCGCCCGCGCGGCGGTGGTCGCCGCCGGTCCGATCGCCAACTTCATCCTGGCGATCGTGATCTTCACGGCGATTTTCTCGGTTTTCGGTGAGCAGATCACGGCCGCCAAGGTCGATATCGTCAACCCGGGAAGCGTTGCAGAGAAAGCTGGATTCCTGCCCGGCGACCGCGTCATCAGCATCGACGGCCAGGCCATCGAGAGCTTCAACGGGATGCAGCGCATCGTCGGGATGAGCGCCGACCAGCCGCTCCATTTCGTGGTCGACCGGGGCGGCAGGACCGTGGAGATCACGGCGACCCCCGAGCTCAAGGGAATTACCGACCATTTCGGCAACACCATGCGGATGGGGCTCCTGG
>DASYIU010000309.1:0-3113 GCA_035997285.1 Methyloceanibacter sp.
ACCCAATACAGGCCGTCGGCGGGAAGCTCGGGCGTCGTCCCATCGAGCTCGTAGATCGCCATGCGCTAGTCCTTTCCCGTCATTTGGCGCCTCGTCCCGACGGCGGCCGTGCGGCCTGGAGCTCGCCTTCGAGCATCGTGACCTGGCGGCGCAACTCTCCGCTCTCGAGCTCGGCATACATGGCGGCGGCGTCGCGGGCCAGCCGCGCGAGCATGGCGCGCTCATTGGCGTCGAGGTCTGTGCCCGCTGCGTGCGGCCCATAAAGCGAGACGGCAAAGCAGCGGACCGGATTGACAGCAGGAACGGCGAGGACCGGCCGGCTCAATCCAGGCGGCAGGTTGAGGCCGCCGTCCGCCTCCGCGACATTGAATGGCTTCCCTGCGGCGAGCGGAGCGAGCATGGGCTCGTCAGGCTGGAGCGTTCGCGCCGTGCCGTCGTTCCAACCCTTGCCGTCGCCCTCGCGCTGGAACAAAGCTCCGTCGCGGCGAAAGGCGGCGGCGGAGGTCAGCTTCAGCATCCGGAACGGCTCGTCCGCGAGCAAACGATCGATGTCGGCAGGCTCCCTTGCCTTGAGCATGGCGGCGCCGAGCTCCCGCTCGGCTTGATCGACCTCCCGGTTGAAGTAGCGGTCGGCAAGGTGCACGGCGCCTTCGTGGAGACGTGAGATGAGAAACACGGCAGCGGCGCCCATAACGAGCCACGCCCAGCCCGGCAGACTGAGATGCTCTTGGATGCGCTCCACCTCGTGATGCAGGAGCAGCACGGGAACGCTCAAGGTGAGGCCGAGGATCGTCACGCGGCGAAGCGGGATCATCACGCTCACCACGCGCGGCCGGCGCAAGGCCTCGAACACGAACAGGCAGAGGATGCCGTTCACGAGATAGAGCAGCCCGATAATGTCCTCGGTCGGCGTGAAATCTCCCCAGCGCGTTTCGAAGATCGACGTGGTCGAGGCAAGCTCGGCGATGAGGAAGGAGGGCAAACCGATGAGGCAGCCCCAGATCACCCAGCGCACGCGCTGGTAATCCTCCGGCGTGTGGTTACGCCGCCGCGCGAGAAGAATGCCGAGCGCCCAGAAGTCGACGACAAAACCCGCGAGGATAACCGCGCGCGTCGTCGTCTCGGTCCGATAGCCAAACAGGCTGCCGTAGGATGCGAGCAACACAAACGCAAAGAGCAAGGCGACATAGGGCAAGGCTCGCTCGATCGGGCGCCATTCGGGCTCAGTCTCATTGTTGGGGACGCGAAGGCAGAAGAGAAGCAGCCCGGCATAGCCGGCGGCCTCGGCGATTGAAGCGGCGGCGTCTTGCGCGATGAGAAGAGGTGGCCATTGTTCCAGGATCGCGTAGAACGCATAGACCTGACCGGGATTGAACCAGTTCGCATAAAGAAAGAATCCCCAGCTCATCGCCGAAGGGCGGCTCCACACGAGCCACCCCGCGGCCACGACGACCAGGGTGCCGGCGATTTGGTCGAGCATCACGACGGCGCGGATGAGGAAGTTCGACGGGCGTTGCACCGCAACGAGCGCTACATCGCGTGCGGGCGCGGTGCCGGTCGCGGCGAGGGGGAGCGTGGCGCTCCTGCCCGGCAAGACGAATTCGAGGCCGCCGAGCACGGCAAGCGCGTTGCCGCAACTTGCGGGTTCCTCGACGTTGCATTCGAGGCGGAGGAGGTCGAGCCGGTCGCCTTCGCGTATCCCGGCCTTCCACGCGGGGGAGGAAGCCTCGTCGGGAAACGGCCCGGTGACATCGTAGATCAGCCCGTCATTGTTGGCATAGAAGCCGAAAGAGCCGAGCGGTTGTGCGACCCGCACGAGGTCCGGGGCGATCATGGCAATGCCCCAGAGCATCAGCACGACAACCAGAATTCGGCTCCGGATCATGTGCACAGATTTGGCCATGGGTGTCGTCAACAGGAGTGGCATAGCGTTAGATTTGGGCGATGACGTTAGACAACGGCGGCTGCTGAGGCGTCAATCGCCGTCGGCCCGGCGTGGCGCACGAGAGGGGGGAAAGAGGATGGCCGCAGGGGAACCTAAGAGTGCTCGTCCGAGGCGGCCTCGGCCGCCGAAAACGGCAGTGGCCGCGCCGTCTCCCGAACCGCAGGGGCGGCTCGACCGCTTCTTCGGCCTAACCGCCGCCGGCTCCAGCATCGCGACCGAGCTTCGCGCCGGGCTCGCGACCTTCCTCACAATGGCTTACATCATGTTCATCAATCCGGCGATTCTCGACAAGGCCGGCATGGACCATGGCGCGGTGTTCGTCGCCACCTGCCTTGCCGCCGGGGCAGGTTCCATCATCATGGGGCTTTACGCCAACTACCCGATCGCGCTCGCCCCCGGCATGGGGCTCAACGCCTATTTCGCCTTCACCGTGGTGCCTGAACTGGGCGGCAACTGGCAGCTTGCGCTCGCTCTGGTGTTCCTCTCAGGCCTGCTCTTCTTCGCGCTGTCGCTCTCGCCCTTGCGTGCCTGGCTGATCGACGCGATCCCCATGAATCTGAAACTCGGCATTGCCGCCGGCATCGGGCTCTTCCTCGCACTGATTGGGCTGCAGAATGCCGGCATCGTCGCCGACGATTCCGTGACGCTCGTCACCCTTGGCGATATGTCGAAGCCGCAAGCCCTCCTCGGCGCGGCCGGGTTCTTGCTCATCGCCGGGCTTGCGTCACGCAAAGTCCCGGGCGCCATCATCATCGGCGTCCTCGCCGTGACGTTCATCGCCGTCGGCCTCGGGCTCGAGCCCTGGCACGGAGTCGCCGCTGCCCCGCCATCGCTTGCGCCGACCTTTCTCAAGTTGGACTTGGGAAACGCCTTCCAGCTCGGGCTCGTGATCATCGTTCTTACACTTCTTCTCGTGACCGTGCTCGACACGGCGGGCAGCCTGATCGGGGTTGCGCGCCAGGCGGGGCTGCTCGACGAAGAAGGGCGCTTGCCGCAGCTGCGCCGGGCGCTTCTTGCCGATTCCGGCGCGGCCATGCTCGGCGCAGCCCTCGGCACATCCACCACGACGGTTTACATCGAGAGCGCGGCGGGCGTGGAGGAGGGGGGCCGCACCGGGCTCACCGCGCTTGCCGTGGCGGGGTTGTTCCTGTTGAGCCTGTTCCTCGCC
>DASYIU010000310.1:0-5433 GCA_035997285.1 Methyloceanibacter sp.
GCCGCCGGCGGTAAAGATGTATTCGCCATTGGTCACGTCGGGCGTATGCGCTGGCAGCTCGGAAGCCGGCACGGCGCGCGGCATCGTCAGAAGCCAAAAGGCCACCGCGCCCACGACGCCAACAACGAGCAGCGCCAGCAAGACTCTGCGCAAGGCTTCCTCCTAGACTCCGACGTCGGCATGGCGCCCGCACAGCCCGACTTACTTCTCCACTTTCTCGCGAAACGACTCGTGGCACTCTTTACAGACACTGGTCATGTCCTTGAAGGCGGCCGCGAAGGCGCCCTCGCCTTGAGCTGCGGCGGCAGCGGCCTTGGTGCTCGCCTCCTTGAGCTTCTTGGCGGTTGCCGCGAACTTGGGGAAGTCTTTCCAGATCGCGGCCTTAGCCTCGCTGTCGGCGATCGCGCCATGCTCCGTGCCCTTGGGAAACAGCTTCACATACTTGTCAGGCACCTCGCTGATCTCGGTCATGGCCTTGGCCGCCTTGGCGGCATCGAAGGGCTCGTCTCCCTTGACCATCTTGTTGGCAAGCTTGGCCGCCGGACCGACGATCTCCTTCATCAAATGTCTCCGCTCCTTGACGGCCGCGGCGAGGTCCTCAGCCGAGATCGCAAGCGTGGCATAGGTCGCCAATCCCGCTGCGGCGCAAACAACCAGCATCAGTTTCTGCATGATCCCTCTCTCCAGCTGTCAACGGGCACGGCTTTGCGCGGGCCGCTCCTGAACCCTGACACGATTTGAATTTGAGGCGTCCTCCGGCGATCCAAGATCAGCCGCCGCGGCAGGTTATGCCGTGAGGCAGTCAGGCGGCGGGCGCCCGTATTGGCGCTCGATCCGCGGCCTTTCTCCAATTCTGCCACAGCTCACGCGTGCCCGGCTAGCCAGCTTCACGGCCGCTCACGGCATGGGAATGGCGCGGCCTTCCTTGACCACGTCCCAGCCCCGCTTGACCGCAGGCCGCTGCGCGATGGCCAAGTACCAGCGCTTCACATTGGGATGCTCAGCGAAGTCCACCGTCTGCCAGGCGAAGCGCGAGATCCAGGGCCAGAGCCCGATATCGGCGATGGAATACTCGCCGGCAACATAGTCGACCTCGCCAAGGCGCCGGTCGAGCACCCCCCAGAGCCGCTTGGCCTCCTTGGCGTAGCGCTCCTCGGCGTAAGCGCTCTTGCCGGGATTGAACTTCACGAAATGGTGGACCTGACCGAGAAACGGCCCGGGCCCTCCCATCTGCCACATCAGCCACTCGACCACGCGCCACTTGGTCGGCAAATCCTGCGGCCACAGCTTGCCGGTCTTGTCGGCGAGATAGAGCAGGATCGCGCCCGACTCCATGAGATGGAGTCCGGTGTCGGTGTCGACGATAGCGGGGATCCTGTTGTTGGGAGCGATCTTGAGGAAGGCCGGATCGAACTGCTCGCCCTTGGTGATGTCGATGGGATGGACGCGGTAAGGCAGCCCCACCTCTTCCAGCATGATCGACACCTTCTGCCCGTTCGGCGTCATCCAGGTGTACAGCTCGATCATATTTCCCCCTCAGTCGTCCTTCGCAAGCGCAGCAACGCATGCCCGCCAAACGCTGCGCTGTCAAAGGCATGACGCAGCGCGCGCGAGTGTCGTTCGCAGTTGCAGAAAATTTGATTCACCAAGTGTTCATCCCTCGGTGTTCATCCCTCGGCCTCCCTATTGCCAAGAACCTGTCGCGCCGCCGCCACAGGAACCTGTTAGCGGTTAGTCATGAGCGCCGTCGATCAATACGCGCGCCTAGGGAGGATTCGATGCTCAATTGTGCCCATCTCGAGAACGAACGGAAGGGCGCCGCCGCTTGCCGACCGAGCTTCGCGCGCTATGCGATCTACTTTACGCCGCAACCTGGCACCGCGCTTGCCGCCTTCGGACGCTCATGGTTCGGACGCGCCAATGACGGCATCACCTTGCAGGCCTTCTCCGATGCCGGTCTCTCCGGCACGAGCTTCGCCAAGATCACTCCCGCCCCTGGCCGCTATACGGGTCTGCATGCGCTGTTTCGGGCACCGTTCGCACTGCGCGACGGGATGGGACCGGAGGCGCTGAAGTCTCGGCTCATCACCTTTGCCACTCGCCGCAAGCCCGTCGATACCGGACCGTTGACGTTGTCGCGCGCCGGCCGCTTCCTCGTGCTGCGCCCGGTCGAAGCCACGCCGGCCCTTGATTGGCTCGCCGCCCAATGCGTCGGGGCGTTCGAGGATTTCGCCGCTCTTCCGAGCGACACCGAGCGCATGGAGCATGCAAGCCCGCATCTCAGCGACTATCAGCGCCTTCTCCTGGAGAGCTTCGGCGATCCTTTCGTGCTCAGCGAGTACCGCTTCGCGATCACACTGACCGGTCCGCTTGACGCCGCCCATCTCGAGCGAGTGGCCCAGGCGCTGTGGCCGGTGCTTGAGGAGATCTGCGCGTCCGGCGTCACCGTCGACGGCCTGTCGCTGTTCGGCGACTCCGGCGGCCGCTCGCCGATGCGTCTCGTCGGGCGCTATCGCCTCGGGGCTTAAGAGCGCGAAAACGCGGTTTTGCCTGCATCAGCGGCTAAGCGCTGCGGAGCGTTGGGCCAAAGTTTTGACACACAGGCTCGGCACCCTTCCTCCGCTGGGGAAGTACGGGGTTGCCGATGCCTGATTATGGGGAAATCCTCGCGTTCCTCGCTGCCAATCCGCCTCAACTTGCCGGCGAGCGTGAGCTCCACGCCTCGCTGCTCGAGCTTCTCGCCAAATGCCTGCGCTCAGATGAGATGACGGCAGAGGAGGATGCCTCGCCCGAAGCCTTGCAGGCGCGCCGCATCCGCTGGCTGGATATCAACTGATCCAGGTCGGCCACGCGGCTTGATGCCGCCAAGGCTGAAACCCTTGGCATTTGCGCGGGGAGGCGGCCGATGCTATTGGAGCCTTAGATGGGGCCGCCTGGGCGCTGGATGGCCAGCCTTTTCGCACCGTTTCGAGGGAGTGCACGGCATCATGAGGGAAAGCGTCGCGGTTAAGCGTTCGGCGCCTGCAAGGAAAAGTTCGGCGGATGACGTCGTTCGCAACTTCATCGAGAGCATCGATAGGGGCAAGAGTTCCGATCAACCCTACCGCCACTGGTCGCTGAAGGATTGCCTCCCCTCCGATACCCTCGAAGACGTTCTTGCGCTGCCTTTTGAGCCCCCCTCTCTCGATGGCATCTCGGGCAAGCGCGAGCTGCACAACAACACGCGCAAATATTTCGACGCGGACAACCGCAAGCGCTTTCTCGTTTGCGAGGCGGTGGCGCAGGCCTTCCAGGACGAGCGCGTGACCGGCCACATCGAGCAGGTGTTTGGCACCGATCTCGCGGGCACCTATCTCCGCATGGAGTTCGCGCAAGACATCGACGGCTTCTGGCTCGAGCCGCACAGCGATCTGGGGGTCAAGCTGTTCACCATGCTGCTCTATCTGTCGAGGGACCCGAGCCACCGCGATCTCGGCACCGACATCTATGATGGCGACAAGCGCCATTTCGGCCGTTCGCCCTTCGCCCCCAATGCCGCGATGATCTTCGTGCCCGCCGACAATACCTTTCACGGCTTCGAGAGGCGCCCGATCAAGGGCGTGCGCACCTCGCTCATCATCAACTACGTCACCGAGGAGTGGCGCGCGCGCGAGCAGCTCGCTTTCCCCGAGACGCCGATCGCTTGATCGGGAGGCTCCCCGAAGGGCAAGGGATCGCGCTTGTGGCTTTTGAGACCCATCTCATCGCCCTTACATGGAGCTCCGGGACATACGGCGTCGCGTCGCAAACGACCGGCCGCATCGACACTCTCAAGCTGCAGCAAGCGGGCCGGCTTGCGGATGTGTCTGAGCCTCGCTCGGGCTATCACGACTCTGCGGCCATTCTATCGCGCGAGGAATTTGCGCAATTGTTGCCGGCGCAGCCTGGCGATAAAACCGCACAATGGTTTTCCGATCTCCCGCGTGAGGTGCGGTTTGTCATCGTCCATGTCGCGGAATGGGAAAGCTGACCGATAACGGCGGTTCGACGCGACCAGCCTTCCCCATGCTCAAACAAGGCGACGGCGCTTGTGTCCACGGGCGCAATCGGCGACATCAAGCCAATGAGCAGAGTCGCCTGGATCGGGCTTGGCGTCATGGGTTACCCCATGGCCGGGCACCTCAAGACGCGCGGGGCCGACGACGTCGTGGTGTTCAACCGCACGCGCGCCAAGGCCGAAGCCTTTGTCGCGCAATTCGGCGGCAGGCTTGCCAGCACCCCTGCAGAGGCGGCGGCCGGCGCCGAGTTCGTCTTCACCTGTGTCGGCAATGACGATGATCTCCGCGAGGTGACGCTCGGGCAACACGGCGCGTTCGCCGCGCTTGGTCCCGGCGCCATCTTTATCGACCACACCACGGCGTCGGCCAAGATCGCGCGCGAGCTTCACCAAGCCGCCAAGAGCCAAGGTGCCGGCGCGCTCGATGCACCGGTGTCGGGCGGACAGTCAGGCGCAGAGGGCGGCACTCTGACCGTTATGGTGGGTGGCGATGAGAGCGACTTCGCCAAAGCCTCGCCGGTGATTGCGTCCTATTCCCGCGCCGTCAACCTGATCGGGCCCTCAGGGTCGGGCCAGCTTACCAAGATGGTCAACCAGATCTGCATCGCCGGCCTGATCGAGGGGCTCGCCGAGGGGCTTAACTTCGCGCGCCGCGCCGGCCTCGACGTGCCCAAGGTCATCGACACCATCTCCAAGGGCGCCGCCCAAAGCTGGCAGATGGACAACCGCTGGCAGACCATGATCGAGGACAAGTTCGATTTCGGCTTCGCCGTGGACTGGGTGCGCAAGGATTTCGCCATCCTCTTCGAGGAGGCACGCCGCAATGGCGCGGAGCTACCGGTGACGGCGCTGGTCGACCAGTTCTATGCCGAGATCCAGGAGATGGGCGGGCGCCGGTGGGACACGTCGAGCCTGATCGCACGCTTCGAACGGAAGTAGGGCCAGGCTTCATCCTTCGAGACGCGCCCTGCGGGCGCTCCTCAGGATGAGGAGGTCAATCCTCATGGTGAGGAGCAGGCGAAGCCTGCGTCTCGAACCATGAGGCGAGTTGTTTACGCCCGCTTGTCTTCGGCGGCGTAGTCGAGCGGCAGCACCGTCGTATATTTGATCTGCTCCATGGCGAAGGCCGAGCTCACGTCGGACAGCTCGATCTTGCTGATGAGCTTTTTATAGAAGGCGTCGTAGCGCTCGATGTCGGGCACCACCACGCGCAGCAGATAATCGACCTGGCCGCTCATGCGGTAGAACTCCACCACCTCGGGAAAGTCGTTGAGCGCCTCGTGGAAGCGGTCGAGCCAGTCTTGCGTATGGTGGCTCGTGGTGATGGAGACGAACACCGTCACCCCGACATTGACCTGCTTGGGGTCAAGCACCGCGACGCGGCGCTGGATCACGCC
>DASYIU010000311.1:0-2130 GCA_035997285.1 Methyloceanibacter sp.
ACGTGGCGGTCAGCCTGGACAAGGTTGGCGATGCCAAGGCTAAGTCCGGAGACAAGGCTGGGGCGCTCGCGGCCTACGAAGAAGGCCTCCCGATCCGGAAGGAAATCGCGGAAAGCGACAAGTCCAATTATCAATGGAAGCGGGACGTCTCGCTCACGTTGGACAGGCTCGGCAATGCCAAGTTCGACTCCAACGACGTC
The DNA here is from genome assembly GCA_035997285.1 of Methyloceanibacter sp. GTDB lineage: Bacteria > Pseudomonadota > Alphaproteobacteria > Rhizobiales > Methyloligellaceae > Methyloceanibacter. The sequence continues at coordinate 201 of DASYIU010000311.1, forward strand.
CCCGGAGCGGTCGTGGCCTTCGAGGAAAGCCTCATCATCGCTCGCGAGCTGGCCGATACCGTCAAAGACAACATCGACGTGCAGACCGATCTCGTGGTCGGTCTGTACAAGCTCGCCAAGGTCTCGGCCGGCGAGCAGAAGGAGGCAGCCATTGGCGAAGGCCTCAAGCTCCTGGCGCGGCTCGATGCCGACGGCAAGCTGACCGAGGACCAGAAGGGGTGGGGCGACTCGTTCCGCTCCTTGCGCAACGGGTCCCAGTAGATGGCAGCCTAAGGGCTGCGTCAGCTCCGGGCTTTGGCCGCGCCGCGCCTTGCGACCTGTTCCAGCACCTCGGAAAAGCGCGGCGCCAGCGCCTTCCAGCCAAGGTCGTCGTCGGCATGACGGAGCGCATTTTCGGCGCAAGCGCGCAACAGCTTTCGATCTTCGGCAAAGCGTCTGATCGATGCGGCAAGGGCGGTGGCCGAGACCTCGTCGGTGAGAAGGCCGGTCTCGCCGTGGCGCACCTGCTCGGGCAAGCCTCCCACCGGCGTCGCAATCACCGGACGGCCGCGCTTGAAGCTCATCGGCGCAATGCCCGACTGACTTGCCTCGACATAGGGAAGGACAGCAGTGTCGGCCCAATCGAGATGGGCGATGAGGTCGCGGTCGCTCTTCCAGCCAAGGTCGATCTCGACGTTCGGCAACGCCGCAAGGGCGGCAATCTCGCTGGGGTCCTGCACGGCGCCGACCACACGCACGCTGAGCGGCGGGGCGCCGCCGATCAGCTGCAACGCATCGGCCAGCAGCCGAAGTCCCTTATACCGCTTCAGGCGTCCCGCCATGAGCAGCCGCAAGGGACGGTCCGTGGAGACGTCGGGCAATTGCGCAGGCGGAAGGTCGAGCTCGGCGTAGGAAAAGGCCACCAGCGGAATGGTGGCTTGGACTTTCCCCGCCAGGGAGAGGCGCGACGCCAGCTGGCGTGTGACGAAGCCGCTCAGCGTGATGACGCCTTCGCTCATGGCGATGAGCCGCCGCTGCAATCCCACCATGACGTGGAAGCGATCGCCCGGATGGTTCTCCGCGTCGTGGATCATGACCACGACCGGAATGCCCATTCGGCGCAAGCGGCCAACCAGGAAAATGTCCCAATAGCCCGTCATGGTTACGATGGCGGCATCGGGCGGGTCGGCGCTGAGTATCTCGACGATCGGCCGGAGCACGCCCCTGATGCCGAGGCTGCGCCGGACGAATTCTCGCGCATTGGCGTAGGTGTAAAGCGGCAGATCGACTGCGCTGCGGCAGGCCGGATCCTGCATCAGCTCGGCGCCCTCGGCGAGCGAGAGGAGCGTGTCGTGGCTACACTCTTCGGCAAGGGCGTGCGCCAGCTCCAGCGCATAGCGAGCGCCCACCCCGAAGCGTCCCCATTGCCAGACAAGGACTCTAACGCTCATGCGAACACCCGGGCTTGTGGGGTAGGCTTGCCGCTGCTGGCCAAGAGTCTATTTTTAAGAGTGGTGTCTCGGAGCAATGGGTAGCGTCTTCCCAATGATATAGTGGGAACGATCTCTTCCCTTACAGAAGGCGTTTACCAGTCTCAGCCCGTTTCAACGCGTTAATCACAATAAATAGCTTGCTTCGATGCGGCCCTCCTTGCCGAATGGCCCCATGCAAAGAAGGGCGACAGCGACGGACAGGCTGGAAATTCAATTTTGGCGACTCCATAAGAAATTTGGGGTGAGCTACGTGCCTCCAATAGGGCATGAGATTAGATGGCGAACGGAGAGCCCTCAACCCAGACGACTGGGTCCACCTTCTCCGCGCAATCGAAAAGATCCGGCTGGCCGATTGCCCGATGTCAATCCTCGTTCCAGCAGTGACCCACATGCCGACCTTGCCGCTGATGCATCGAGGTCCTCGCGAAGTTAGTTCGGAGGGTTAGCTTCGCCGTCCA
>DASYIU010000312.1:0-4504 GCA_035997285.1 Methyloceanibacter sp.
CTTAAACGGAAGACCACCTTACACATACGGGTTGTCGCCTTTGCGCAGATTGAGCCTGATCGGCACGCCCGGCATGTCGAAGTTCTCGCGCAGGGCGTTCACCAGATAGCGCGTGTAGGACTCCGGCAGCGCCTTCGGCCGCGAGCAGAATAGGACGAAGGTCGGGGGTCGCGCATTGGCCTGGGTCATGTATCTGAGCTTGATGCGCCGACCCGAGACTGCCGGCGGCGGGTGCGCTTCGATGGCGCCTTGTAGCCATTGATTGAGCGCGCGGGTCGGCAGCCTCCGGTTCCACAATTCGTCGGCGGTGACGACCGCTTGCATGAGCTTGCCAAGGCCCTTCCCGCCGAGCGCCGAAACCGTCACGAGCGCCACACCCTTGACTTGCGGCAGCAGCCGCTGGCAGGTCTCGCGGAGCTCGCTGAGGCGCTTCTCGCGCTCGCGGACGAGGTCCCATTTGTTGATGGCAATGACCAGGGCGCGTCCCTCCTGGGCAATCAGGTCGGCGATCTGCAGGTCCTGCTTCTCGAAGGGTTGCTCGGCATCGACCAGCAGCACCACGACCTCGGCGAAGCGGATCGCTTTTAGCGCGTCGCCGACCGAGAGCTCCTCGGCGCGTCCCTCGACCCGCATTTTCCGCCTGAGCCCCGCGGTATCGAACAGAAGTAAGGACCGGCCGTCCCAGGCAAGCTCGGAGGCGACGGCGTCGCGGGTGATCCCGGCCTCAGGCCCCGTAATCATGCGCTCTTCGCCAAGGAGCACATTGACGAGGGTGGACTTGCCGACATTCGGCCGGCCGACGACGGCCATGCGCAAAGGATGGGGGCCCGGAATCTCAGCCACGGCCTCACCCTCGTCCTCGGCCTCCTCGCGCGGAACTTCTTCGGCAGCGCCGGCTTTGCGGCAGGCGTCCTGAATGGCATCGCTAAGGTCGCCGACGCCTAAGCCATGTTCGGCCGAGATCGGCAGCGGCTCGCCGAGGCCGAGCGCATAGGCCTCGTAGACCCCGGGCTCTGCCGCGCGGCCCTCGCATTTGTTCGCGGCGAGGATCACGGGCTTGCCCGAGCTCCGCACGAGATCGGCGAGGATCTCATCGGCGCCAAGCACCCCGGCCCGCGCATCGATGAGGAAGACCACGACATCGGCCTGCTCGATGGCCGCTTTGGTCTGTTGGCGCATGCGCGGCGTAAGCCCCTGATCCCCGGGCTCCAGACCCGCGGTATCGATCAGCGTCACGGCGCAGGACCCGAGAGAGGCCCCGGCCTCGCGCCGGTCCCGCGTCAGACCCGGCTGGTCGTTGACGAGAGCAAGCCGTTTGCCGGCGAGCCGGTTGAACAGGGTCGACTTGCCGACATTCGGCCGTCCGACGATGGCGATGGTGAAGGCCATAGGTTCCTTGGGAGCGGAAGCTTGAGGACCGCTGCTATGCGAGCCTCTAGTTGAGCGCGATCAGCGTGGCGTTGTCGGCCAAGATATACATACGGCCGCCGGCCACAACCGGCGCGACGAAGACGGGCGTGCCGAGATCGAGGGTGGTTGCGACCTGTCCGGTCCTCGCATCGGCCCCGACCAGGACCCCGTCCCCCGACACCAGCCAGAGCTTGCCGCCGGCCAGCACCGGGCCGCTCCAGCGCGTGCTGCCGGGAAGATCGACCGCCCAGCGCACCTTGCCGTCGGCGCGGGCGAGCGCCAACAGCTTGCCGCCCAGATCCACGACATAGATGGTGTCGCCGGCGATCCACGGCATCTGTGTGCTGGCGACATTGCGCGACCATAGCCACTCGCCAGAGGCTTCCGATGAGGCCGTCATCTTGCCGCCATGGCTGACGGCGAACACGACGCCCTTGTCGATCACCGGCCGCGCCGGGTCTCCGAGGATGCCGGAGGCCGTCGTTTCGGTCGAACGCGTCAAGGACTCGCTCCAGGTCGCCTTGCCGCTGCCCGCCTCATACGCCGCAACGTCGCCCGCCGGGAACGGCGCCACGACAATCCCGGCCGAGACGGCGGGGCTCACATTGCTAAGCAGGGTCGCCGGTTGCGGCAGCCCGCGCGCCGTCCACAGCTCCTGGCCGTCGCCGCCGCTGAGAGCGTGCAGCACGTTGTCGGTGGAAACGAAAAAGATCTTGCCGCCGACGGCGGTGGGGGAGCTGCGGATCGGGCTGCCGACCGACTTGGTCCACAAAATACCGCCGTTGCCGGTGTCGAGACCGAGGACGGTGCCATAGCCGGTGGTCACGTAGAGATGCCCGCCGTCGAGAGCGAGCCCACCGCCAAAGCCCTCTTTCCGCTTCTCGTTCTCGGGGGTCACGCTCGCCGTCCACAGCCTGGCGCCATTCGCCGATGAGAAGGCCGAGACCGTACCGCCTGCATCGAGAGTGAAAACCTTGCCGTCGGCGACGAGCGGCGCCGCGCTCAAGCGTCCGCTTGACGATGATCCCGTCCCAGCGTCGGCCGACCACACCTTCTGCACCTGATCGTTCAGAGCGAGGTGGCCGAGATTGTTAGACGGCGTGCCGCCCGGCTGCGTCCAGGATGGGTTCGCCTGGGCGGGCGGCAGGGCAATGGGCTTTCCCGCCGCAACGGGATCGACATTGGCCAGGCTCGGGTCGGTGATGATGGGGATGCGCTCGCCCGGCAGAATCTCTTCTTTCTTGGCGAAAGGATTGCGGATTCCGGCGAGCGGACCGCTGCAGCCGGCAAGGCTCAAGGCGATGGCCGCGGCGAGGCCCGCGCTGAGAAGGCGGCCGCCAATTCCCCGTCTTCGACCCCGGCCCAATTTCGAGCCACCCTTCGGTTTGCGCGCTATTTCGCCGTCGTGCTCAGCGACTGCGGGGTTCCCACGATGAGTGCCAGCATCATGTCGGCGCGTTCCCGCAAGTTTGGAGGCGTGTCCTCCTCGCCGATCAGCGCGCTGAACTGCTTCTCCGCCTCCCGCATATCGTTCAGCCGGTAGGCCGACAGGCCGAGCAGCTCACGGGCGGAAAATCGCCAGGGGCCATTGGAGTCGATGAGACCCTTGAGGCGCCGCTGCATCTCCGCGTAGTCGGCTTTGTCGAGCCTGAGCGCGGCCGCCTGAAGTGCGGCGTGGCCTCGCAGGATCTGATCGGCGCTCGCGTCACTGGCGAGCGCGTCGTAGTCGGCGACAGCCTTGTCTATGTCGCCGGCTTTCGCCTCGGCAGCGGCAAGCTGGAAGCGTGCCAGCACCCGGTAGCCCTCGGGCCCCTGCGCCGCCAAGGAGGCCAGCAGGTCGTGGGCCTTGGCGGCGTCGGCTCCGCCCTCCAGGGTCAACGCCTCACTGAACTTCGCGCCGGCTTCCTGCGCCTGGCGCTCCTGCCAGTAGGACCAACCCTTGTAGGCCGCGACGGCCGCCACGATCAGCAGGAGACCGGCCAGCGCATAGACGCCGTATCTGTCCCACAGCTTCTTGTACTGGTCCTGGCGGACGGCCTCGTCCACCTCGCGAAGAAAGGAATCACGGTCGGTCATCGGCGGCGGGACTCTTACGTGACAGGGCGGAGGGTCTTAGGGAGCCGCCTGCGGCTTCCCCTGCCCGCCGTATAGTGAAGGCCTCTTGCATGCGCAAGGTAAAGAGCTGCGGGCCCGGTCGGCCGATGTGCTAAAGGAGATGCCCGAACGGGGCTAACTGCCTGTCATTTTGGTCTTTTTCGTGACTTCTGGCGCGTCCCCGCTCATCGGATAAGTGTACTCGGCGGAGGGGAAGGCCCGGGTGCGGACCTCGCCCGCGAAGGCCTTCACCGCGGCCTCGATGCCGGCGCCAATCTGGGCATATTCCTTGACGAATTTGGGCACGCGCGGAGACAGCCCGAGCATGTCCTCGAGCACGAGGATTTGCCCGTCGCACTCCGCGGAGGCGCCGATCCCGATGGTGGGGATGGCGATCTGCTTTGTGATGCGCGCAGCCAGCAGCTCGGCAAGAGCCTCGAGCACGACGGCGAAGGCGCCCGCCTCGGCGACGGCGCGGGCATCCTCCTCGAACGCCGCCCATTCCGAGCGGAAGCGGCCGCGCGGCTTGAAGCTGCCGATGGTGTTGATGGCCTGAGGCGTCATGCCGATATGGCTCATCACCGGAATACCGCGCTCGGTGAGGTAGCGGATAGTGTCGGCCATATGGGCGCCGCCTTCGAGCTTGATCGCGCCGCAGCCCGTCTCTTTCAGTACTCTCGCGGCGTTGCGGAAGGCGATCGATGCGTTCTCCTCATACGAGCCGAACGGCATGTCGACCACGACGAGCGCGCGCCTCGAGCCGCGCATGACAGCGTGGCCCTGCAAGATCATCATATCGAGGGTAACCGGCACGGTGGTTTCGAGCCCGTGCATCACCATGCCGAGCGAATCACCGACAAGAATGAGATCGCAGTGCCGATCGAGCAGGCGCGCGGTATGCGCATGGTACGAGGTGAGACAGACGATCGGCTCGCCACCCTTGCGGGCGCGGATATCCGGCGCCGTCACCCGCTTGATCTCGTCTTGTACCGACATGCTC
>DASYIU010000313.1:0-1765 GCA_035997285.1 Methyloceanibacter sp.
AAACAATGAGTTTCAATAGTTTCTATTTATATACCCAGGCGGGAGGCATATCCATAGCCCATCGGAATTCAAGCGACCGGACGCGTTGCGCCCGGCGCCTCTCAAAAATTCAAAGGAGCACTCCCATGATCGAACTCAGACCTTTTGCAAAACTCGGCAGCGCCGACCACGGCTGGCTGAAGGCGAAGCATCACTTCTCCTTCGGCAGCCATTACGACCCCGACAATATGGGCCATGGCTCGCTGCGGGTGTGGAACGACGACGAGATCGCCCCCAACACGGGCTTTCCGCCCCACCCCCACGCCGACATGGAGATCATCACCTATGTGCGGCAGGGCGCGATCACCCATGAGGACAGTTTGGGGCATAGTGGCCGCACCGAAGCCGGCGACGTCCAGGTGATGAGCGCCGGCTCGGGCATCCGCCACGCCGAATTCAATCGGGAGCCCGTCGCCACCACGCTGTTCCAGATCTGGATCGAGCCGAGCATGGGCGGCGGCGAGCCGTCCTGGGGCGCCAAGCCCTTCCCCAAGTCCGACCGATCGGGGCGTTTCGTCCCGCTGGCGAGCGGCTTTGCCGATGACGGCGACGCGCTGCCGATCCGCGCCGAGGCCCGTGTTCTCGGCGCTACGCTGAAAGCGGGCGACACCGCCGAATATGAGCTTGGGGCCGAGCGTCACGGCTATCTCGTGCCGGCGCTCGGCAGCATCGAGGTCAACGGCGTGCGCATCGGGACTCGCGACGGCGCCGCCATAACCGATGAGAAGGTGCTGAAGGTCAAAGCGCTAGAGGATGCCGAGGTCGTTCTCGTCGACGCCGCCTGAGCTGACTTAGCGTGGGCAACGGCGATGGTCGTTGCCCACGCTACTCACGACCAGGGCGCTTGCTGGATGCCCAGCTCGGCGAGAATCTCAAACCAGAAGGCGAAATAGGCAAACGCGGCAAGACCGGCGAGAAGGGCGGCGACCATAAGGTACCGCCCTTCCTATCTCGATCATTCCCGATTCGAGTTTCGAAAAAGTCATATTCCGCTCGCCGGGATCGGTGCAGCAGGCGCAGGCCAGAGCCGGTGAAGGGGCAATGCCAAAGAGCAAGGCGAGACACACCGCACTCACAGATGCGCGGCGCATTACTCATCGTCCTCGACGGTCGTCTCGGGCCGGTCGCTGCCGGGGTCGAGCTCCTCGTGCCAGACGCCGTCTGAAGTCTCATATTCGATGCCGACCGTCTCGCCCGGCACCCTTTGCTCGCCGGCCGCCCGCTTGGCCGCGGCAAGAGCGGCGGCGTGGCTGCGAAAGGTCTCGGAGAACACCTCGCCGACCTTGTAGGCCCAGCCATCCTCATGCTTCACGATCCGGTAGGTGACCTTCGCCATGCGCCTCTCCTGCGGCCCGCGCCAAAAGTCGCCTAGGCGGCGGCTTGCACCGCTACGCGTCGCTTCACGCGAGAGAATGAGCGTCCCGCATCGGGCAGGACACCGCTGCCGTCCTCGACCTGCGCCAAGGCACGTGTAATCGCGGCGTAATGATAGTGAGTCGCGACCTTGAGCGCATAGATGAACAGAATGTGGGGCTCGCGCCAGCGGAGGCGTAGCACGCGTAACAGCTGTTGCCTGTATCGCGACCGAAGCGCCTTGTCCGTTACCTGGAGCAGCAGGCGGGTAGTGACGACAAGGAATCTGCAATAGTTGGCGAGGGATCGTTTCGCCCAGGCCCAGCGATGGCTCGCCCAATAAGGGAGCTGGTGCATGGTGAACTTGAACTCC
>DASYIU010000314.1:0-8303 GCA_035997285.1 Methyloceanibacter sp.
ACTTTGTGCTTGTCCGCGGCGTCGACGATCTCGCAAAGCGCCTTGAGCCCCGCCGGGTTAAGCGAGTCGAAGCGCTCCGACACCCGCATATTGCCCCGGTCGGCCGCGAACAGGAACTGCATCAGGTCGTTAGAGCCGACCGAGGCAAAATCGGCCAGCGGCAGGACACGGTCGAGCTGCCACAGAAGCGACGGCACCTCGATCATGGCCCCGATCATGAGGCGCTTCGGCTTGGGCCGCCCATGCCGCTTGAGAATGTCGACCTCCCGGTCGATCAGCGCGCGTGCCGCTTTGAGCTCAGACACATCGGCGATCATCGGCAGCATGATGCGGAGCTCACGGCCATGCGCGGCCCTGAGCAGGGCGCGGATCTGGGTGCGGAACAGCGCCGGCCGGTCGAGCGCCATGCGGATCGCCCGCCAGCCGATAGCCGGGTTGTCCTCCTTGCTCGCGCGGAAGAAGGGCAGCACCTTGTCGCCGCCGACATCGAGCGAGCGGAATACCACCGGCCGGTCGCCGGCGGCATCGAGAATCGCCTTGTAGAGGCGCGTCTGTTGCTCGAGCCGCGGGAAGGTGGAGGAGATCATGAACTGGAGCTCGGTGCGGAACAGCCCTATGCCGTCGGCGCCCGACTGATCGAGATGCGGAAGGTCGAACAGCAGGCCGGCATTGATGTGCAAGGCGACCCGTTCGCCGTCCAGCGTCACCGCCGGGACGTTGCGCAAGGCGGCATATTGCGCCTGCCGCCTCGCCCGGAAGCGAACCTTGTCGGCATAGGCCGAGACGATCTCCTGGGTCGGCCGCACATGCAGCTCGCCGCCCTCGGCGTCGACGATGATGGCGTCCCCCGCCTCCACCGCGTCGAGCACCCCTTTGACCTGGGTGATGGCGGCGATGCCGAGCGCGCGTGCCACAATGGCGACATGGCTTGCCGCGCCGCCCTCCTCGAGCACGAGCCCGCGTAGGCGCTGGCGGTCATAGTCGAGGAGCTCGGCCGGGCCCATGGTACGGGCGATGAGGACCGCATCCTGCGGCAGATTTCCCGCCGCTGCCGTGCCGGCGCCCCCCGAGAGCAGCTGCAGCAGCCGGTTAGAGAGGTCGTCGATATCGTGCAGGCGGTCCCGCGCATGCGGGTCGGTCTGGCGCAGCATGCGGGCGCGGGTATCGTTGCGCACGCGCTGCACGGCGGCTTCGGCCGTGAGGCCGGTGAGGAGCGCCTCGTCCAGCCGCCGCCGCCAGCCGTGATCGTGGGCGAACATGCGGAAGGCCTCGAGCACCTCACGATGCTCGCCCGCGCGCGCCATGTCGCCGCGCTCGAGCATGCCGTCGATCATGCCGGTCAGCTCCTCGATGGCCTGGGCAAGCCGCCGCCGCTCGAGCTCGACATCCTCGGCGATCAGGCGCGTGACCACGATGCGCGGCTCGTGCAGAACCACATGGCCGAGCGCCACGCCTTCGGAGATGGGAAGGCCGGTGAAGCGCGCCGCCAGGTCGCGCCGCGACTCCGCGCTCACCTCCTCGGTGACGCCAAGGCCGCCTGAGGCGATCATCTCGGCGAGCACCATGGCGGTGGTCTGGAGCGCCTCGACTTCCTCGTCGCTATATTGCCGCATGGTGCGGTTCTGCACGGTCAGCACGCCGATGGTGTGGCCGCCGCGCAGGATCGGCACCCCGAGGAAGGAGTGATAGATCTCCTCGCCGGTCTCCGGCCGATAGGAGAAGGCCGGGTGATGCTGGGCATCGGGAAACTGCATCGGCTCGGCCTGGATGGCGATGAGGCCGACCAGGCCTTCGCCGGGCTTCAGATGCGTGTTGTGGACGGCCTCGAGGTTCAGGCCTTCGGTGGCGAACAGCTCGAGGGATTCGTCGCGGCGGCGCAGATAGATCGAGCACACCTCGGCGACCATGTTCGAGGCGATCAGCACGGCCACCTTGTCGAGGCGCGCCTGCGCGCTCTCCCGCGTCGCCATGACCTCGCGCAGGCGGCGAAGCAATTGTCTCGGGGCGCCAATAGTAGAGACGGGCATAACTACCAGTCCTCGCCGGCCGGGCAGAGCGGCGGACCACGCATCGTAGAAAGCTTCAGATTAGCCGCTTTGACCCGCTAGCGGCTGTCCAATCCGAACAGGGAATGCAAGGTCCGCACCGCAAGCTCGGCGTAGGCCGCATCGATCAATACGCTGATTTTGATCTCGGAAGTCGAGATCGCCTCGATATTGATGCCTTTTTCGGCAAGCGCGCTGAACATTTGCGCGGCAACCCCGGCGTGGCTCCGCATGCCCACACCTATCGCCGACACCTTGGCGATGTCGGTGGACCCGCGCAAGTCCAAATAACCGATAGAATCCTTGGCTTTGCGGAGCACTTCCAGGGCGCGATCGAGATCGGCGCTCTGCACCGTGAAGGTGAGGTCGGTATAGCGGCCATCCTCCGAGACGTTCTGCACGATCATGTCGACATTGATATTGGCCTCGGCCAACGGGCAGAACACCTGCGCCGCGACCCCCGGCTTGTCGGCGACCTTGAGCAACGTCACCTTGGCCTCGTCTCGGGCATAAGCAATTCCACTGACGACGTTCTGCTCCACGATCTCATCCTCATGGCAAACGAGTGTTCCAAGTCCGTTCGCGGCGTCGGCGTCACCTTTGCCTGCGAGGCCGGGGGCAGCGAAGCTCGAGCGCACCAGCACGCGCACGCCCTTCTGCATGGCAAGCTCGACCGAGCGGGTCTGCAGCACCTTGGCCCCTTGCGAGGCCATTTCCAACATTTCTTCGTACGAGATCCTGTCGAGCCGATGCGCCTTAGGCACCACCCGCGGGTCCGTGGTGTAGACCCCGTCGACATCGGTATAGATGTCGCAGCGGTCGGCCTGGAGCGCGGCCGCAAGCGCTACTGCGCTCGTGTCTGAGCCGCCGCGCCCGAGCGTCGAGATGCGGTTCCCCGGCGCAACGCCCTGGAAGCCCGCGACCACCGCGACCTCCCCCTCGAGCATCCGCGCCTTCAGCTCGTTAACGGCAACGCCGGTGATGCGGGCGGCGCGGTGGGCGCTGTCGGTGTTCAGCGGAATCTGCCAGCCCTGCCAGGACCGCGCCCGCATGCCCAAAGATTGGAGCACGAGGGCGAGCAACCCCGAGGTGACCTGCTCGCCTGAGGACACCACGGCGTCATATTCGCGCCCGTCATATTGGGCGCTAGCCTCGGCGTCGTTCTGCTTGCGGCGCTCCTTGAAGCCCCAGGCCTGATCGACGAGGGCCACGAGGTGGTTGGTCTGGCCGGCCATGGCCGAGACCACCACGGCGATCGCGTGGCCGGCTTCCACCTCGCGCTTCACATGGAAAGCGGCGTTGCGGATCCGATCCACATCGGCGACCGACGTCCCGCCGAATTTCAGCACCAACAGGGCCATGGCCTAATCCAAGAGCATGATCTTAGAAAAGTGGGAACCGGTTTTCCGAAAAGATCATGCGGCAGATACACCAAAGGGGGGGCGGGTCCGATGCCCTCCCCCTCATCAACAAGAGGGCCGGCCCTGATTGGGCCGGCGGAAAACGGGGTTCATACTGACTGGGAACCCCGGCCGCAACATGGCTCTCGGCTCCTTGACAGGTGGTGAAGGCGGACGGCCAATGCCTCAATGCCAGAGGCCCCCGACAGCACGGCTACCCTCGACCGCGACGAGGTCGCCCGGTTTGCCAAGCTCGCCGGAAAATGGTGGGACGCCAACGGGCCATTCAGGCCGCTACACCGCATCAATCCCACCCGGCTCACTTATATTCGCGACCAGCTCTGCCGGCGATTCCGCCGCGACAAGACCGCTGCTTCAAGCCTGTCGGGCCTGTCGGTGCTCGATATCGGCTGCGGCGGCGGGCTGGTGGCCGAGCCTTTGGCGCGGCTTGGCGCCTCCGTCGCCGGCATCGACCCCGCGCGCGAGAACATCGAGGCGGCCAAGGCCCATGCCGAAAGGGCGCGGCTCAAGATCACCTATCGGACCGCAACCGCCGAGGAGCTCGCCGCCGAGGGCAAGACTTTCGACGCGGTCCTACTCCTCGAAGTGGTCGAGCACGTGCCCGACGTGCCGGCCCTCCTCAAAGGTGTAGCGCCATTGGTGAAACCAAGCGGCGTCATGGTGCTGTCGACGCTGAACCGCACGCTGAAGGCCTATGCGCTCGCCATTATCGGCGCCGAGCTGATCCTGCACTGGCTGCCCATAGGCACCCATCAATGGCAGCGCTTCGTCAGGCCCGACGAGTTGAACGCCGCTCTGAGGCGCGCCGGCCTGAAGCCCACCGACACCACGGGGATGGTCTACAACCCGCTCGCCGATGAATGGCGGCTTGGTCGCGACACCGACGTGAACTATTTCGTCACAGCGGTCAGGCCAGCCTGAGGCTCAATAGCCCGGGGGTGGATACCCGCGCGGCGGGTAGTAGCCGCGAGGGCCATAGTACCCTTGCGGTCCGTTATAGGGCTGGAACCACCGCCCGAAGAGGCCGCGCCTCCGAGGCCGCTGGTAAGGCTGTTCCTGAGCTTGCTGGCCGGGCACAAACCAACCCGGCCCTGGGCCGTAGCGGGGCTGGCTTGCCACTTTCGCCTCGCCACCGGGAGTCTCGCCGCTCAAGGCGACTTTGGTATTCTGCATCCCATTCGTCTCCACCAGCGCATAAAGCGTGGCGGCATTCTCAGGCGAGATACGCACGCAGCCATGCGAGACGGCTTTGCCGAGATTCTTCACTTCATGGGTGCCATGGATGGCATGACCATCTTTCATAAAGAAAATGGAGTGGGGCATGGGAGAGTTGTCCCACTGTTTGCTATACCAGATCTCATTCATGGAAGTCGGAGTATAGTTTCCTGAAGGAGTTGAATATCCTGGTCGACCAGTTGATACCGGCCAAGTGTATTGCTCTACTCCGTCAACAAAGACCGTCATTTCCTGGCGCGACTTATCGATGTTGATCAGAATCTGAGAGCCAGCCTGGCTAGCGGCGGCGTTGGCGTCTGGCGTGGCCGCAGCATTAGCGTCCGGCGTGGCCGCGGCATTGGCGTCTGGCGCGGCGGCGGCTCCTGATTCGGGCGGCGGGGCGGAAGCATCAGATTTGGGCTGCGCGACGGCAGCATCCGACTTCGGCTGCGAGACGGCAGGATTGGGCTTGGCCTGAGCGCTCGGCGGAGTGCCGCCAGCAGGCGCACTTGGGGCCTTGGTGCTGGTCTCAGCGCCCACAGGAAATGCGAGCGCAAGAGCCAGAAAAGGGACGACGATTAGCCCTGAGGCATGTCTATGAAGTCGGAGGAGACGGAGGCGCATGCTCTTTCCCTGGTTGCGCAGAAACCAACGCCCGGCGGTTGTAAATTAGAGGCTCTTCGCGGCATTACCAGGGCATCTCGCGGTAATTTGTAGCAGGAGCCCCCCAATAAGAGGTTACCTCACGGCAAGTTCCGCCGCATCAGCTTCTCGCCTTGCGAGCGGGCAAGATCCGCTTCGGCTTCGTGGCCCGCTCGGCATAGGCATCAACCGGGGCGCGGATCATGCGCTGATAGGGAACTCGAGCTTTCCGCGCCTCCCTTTTGAAAAAGTCCACGCTGCGGCGGCTCAGGGCGAGCGTGACCTTCACCGTGTCCTCGCGCAGGACGAGTTCGCCCGGAGGCGGAAGGAAATCGTCAACGACCCTGAGGTCGCCGATCTCGCCCTCGGTGTACCTTCTTGTTCTCTCTGTCATAGAGTCTCTTGCCTTTGCGCCAAAAACCGGCGCCAAAAATGCGGATTCGGCCCTCTCGCCACGTGAAGCGCACTCTCATGACGCCACCATGCACTGTGCCGAAGCAGTAGTAGCGCTGCTCGTCCCTCGCTGTGGCTCAGGTCTTCGGCGATGACGCGGCGCTCATCGAGGAACGCGAGCTGCGCCGTCTCAAAGGCTACGCCGTGCTTCTCCTGATTAGCGCGGCTTTTGCCCTCGTCCCAATCAAAGCTCGGCTCCGCCGCCGCGATATGGGCATTCTACCATAAATCTGTATGGCGGCCAACCTGGTGAACGGCTCAGTTCCTAGTTCTGATCTTCCGGCAGCGGCGGGAGCGGCACGGCCGGGATGCCTTCATCCCGCAGCACCTCGGCTTCTTCGATGCTCGCCTCGCCATAGATGCTGCGCGCCTCGGCCTCGCCATAGTGCATTTTGCGTGCTTCCTCCGGGAAGGCAGGGCCGACATGCTCGGCATTGGCTTTGAGATGGGCTCGGAGGTCCTTGAGGAGGGCATAAGTCTGCCGGCGCCCGCTTCTGGCGGGAGCATCGGCCGGCTCGGCTCTGCTTCTCCGGACCGCAGGGGCCATCGGCGCCTTGCTCACCTCGGCGCTGCCGCACGCGGGACAGACGACGGCGCCGGCCTCGACCTGCATGTCGTAATCGCTGCCCGAGCCGAACCAGGCTTCGAAGCCATGGCCTTTGTCGCAAGTGAGCGCGTAGCGGATCATGACGCTTCTTTCGGCGCCGGTGCAGGCGAGCTGCTCGCGATCTCGACCTGGAACTCGCGCCCATGCTTGATCGCCGGGATGCGCGCGCGGGCCTCCGCCGAGGCCGCAAGGTCGATATCGGCAAAGATCACGCCCGGCTCCTCGCCGCCCTCTGCCAGGACCTCGCCCCAAGGCGATACGACCAGGCTGTGGCCATAGGTGCTGCGGCCGTTCTCATGCCGGCCTCCTTGGGTGGCGGCGAGCATGAAGGCGCCGGTCTCGATGGCGCGCGCGCGCACCAGGACCTGCCAATGGGCCTCGCCCGTCTGTTTGGTAAAGGCCGACGGGATGGCGATGAACTCGGCGCCGGCTGCGGCGAGCGCGCGATAGAGCGCGGGAAAGCGGAGGTCGTAGCAGATGCTAAGCCCGAGCCTCCCGAAGGGAAGGTCGGCGAGCACCGCCTTGGCGCCTGGACGGAAGTATTGGGATTCGCGATACCTCTCCCCTCCGGCGAGGTCCACGTCGAACATATGCAGCTTGTCGTAGCGGGCGGCGATCCCGCCCTGAGGATCGATCACATAAGAGCGGTTGGCCACGCGCCCCTGGTCGAGCTTGATGCCCAGCGATCCGATGTGCAGAAAGATTCCAAGCTCGGCGGCGAGCGCTTTGAGCCGCGCCAGCGGAGCGCTTTTTCCCTCGGCCTTGGAAGCGGCGATCACAAGCTCGGGCTTGAGCTCCATGATGGCGGTGTTCTCAGGCGTCTGCACATAGGCTGCTCCCCCCTTCGCCGCGCGCCTGATTAGCGCCTCGGCCATATCGAGGTTGGGTTCGATGGCGCGGCCTGAGCGAAGCTGCACCAGGCCGGCGCGGAAGCGTCTTTCCCCTTGGAGGGTCATGGCTCGTTGGCGTCCGCAAGGGTCTCTGCGACGCGTGCCCCCGACGCGAGTGCCTCTGACACGAGTGTCTCCGGCGCAGCTTCAAGCCACGCCTCGAGCTTGCCCTCGCGGTCGAGAGCGGAGAGCTCCTCGTAGCCCCCGACATGGCGGCCGTGGATGAAGATCTGCGGCACGGTGCGCAGTCCCATGGCGCGCTCGATCATCTCGCTGCGCTTTTCGGCGTCGAAGGCCACGTCGATCTCCTCGAATTCGAGGCCTTTGCCACGCAGGAGCCGCCTCGCCGCCCGGCAATAGCCGCAGAATTGCGTGGTGTAGAGAAGGATGCGCGTCATGCTTTGCTGCCGTTGCCTAGGGACGTCCAGAATCTCAGCCAATGGTAACTGGGTCCTTAACCAGCCCTCTGCAAGACTGGAGAAGGTCGTGCTCGAACCATAGGCTAAAGCACGAAAGAGGTGGCCTCGACAGCTCGCGCCAGCGCCAGCACATCGACCCGCACCGCCCCTGCCCGCTTCAACGCCCGGGCGCAGGCCTCGGCCGTCGCCCCCGGTCGTGATCACGTCGTCGATGACCACGATCCTCTTTCCTTCGATGCGGGACGCGCGGGCAAGGTTCACCTTGAAGGCCTCCCCGGCAACGTTCCGCCGCCTCTGGTCGGCCGTGAGCCCCACCTGACTTGCCGTCCGCCCCACCCGCTGGGCAAGAAGCAATCGACGCCGACGCCGGAAAGCCTCGCCACTCCATGGGCGAGCATCGCCGACTGGTTGAACCGCCGCCACCACAGCCGCGAAGAGTAGAGCGGCACCGGCACGATCAGATCGGCATCGGCCAAGAGCTCGGCGCCCGCCTTGACGAGCCACCTTGCGAACAATGGCAGACCTTCATGGCGATCGTGATATTTGAAGCTCTGGACGAGCTCGCGCATGGTTGCGGAATAGCGCGCCGCAGCCCGCGCCCGGTCGTAGAC
>DASYIU010000315.1:0-1806 GCA_035997285.1 Methyloceanibacter sp.
TAAGTATCGGCTGAGCGGGCTTGCGCGGCGTCTACAGCGCGTTTGGTGATGCGCCCCTTGGCCAAATCGCTGCATCCTCCATTCCGGGCCCTGGGCCAACCTGAAGGCTCTGGCTCATAGGCTAGTAAGCACATAGTAAGCACGCGGAGAGGAAACAGCAAGAACGTTTAGGAAACAGCCGAAATGGAGCGCATTGATATTCGGCCCTAATGGCTTTCTACGGACAGGCACGAAAAGCTAGATCCCGAAAATGGCATTCACGAGGTCGGCGGTTCGATCCCGCCTGGCTCCACAATTTTTGGACAGCGAGCAGGCGAGAGCTGAGGCAGTGGGAATTTGAACCGTCGCCGGTCCGCGTGCCGTCGGGGCATTGGCGATAGGTGCGCTCCTGCCGGCTTGAGGCCTACTCGCCGCCGGTCACGGCGACGACGACATTGGCGGCGCGTGCCGCGCTGACCCGCAATGGCAGGTCCTGGTCGTAAGCGCCCGGCGCGATCGTGATGGTATCGCCCGCTTTCGCGACATCAACGGCGTGCTGAAGCGTCTTGAAGGCCGTTTGCGGGGTGCGGCCGTCGGAGGCGTCGCTGCCGGTCTTGGAACTGATGTACCAGATCATCGCTCTCGCAAGACGAAAAGGAGGACGGAGCTTAGGGCAAGCAGAGCTCCGGCGATAGAACCGAAAGACGAGCGTGTCCCAGCCCCCTCTGCTTGAATTTGCTGCCGGATTTCCCATATGCGAGCCCGGATACAGCGCTCGGTGCCGCGGCGGACTGAGCACATTTTCTTGAGGTGCCGACTGGGCCTCAAAAACGCCACCGGCGCAGCCGCTTGTCTAGAAGGGCTCTCGCTCGATGTCGCGCATGACACTTCTCGATGGCAATCTATGGCTGAGCCTCTCAGCCGAGCGCGCGCAACACCGCTCGGCCAAGGCTGGCGAACCGGGCTACCCTCCGCACAATATCGAGCTGTTGCCGGGAGGGGAGAGAGGGCCTGAGGCCTTACGCATCACCCTTGCGGTGGCAGGCTTCACGCTGGACGAGCTCGAGGTCAGCGTCGAGGACGGCGAGCTCACCATCCGCGGCAGGCAGAGCGAAGAGACGGTCAAGGATTATATCCACCGCGGCATCGCCGCGCGCCAGTTCAAGCGGACCTTCGCCCTCGCCAATGGTGTCGAGGTGCGCAAGGCGGAGCTGCATAACGGCCTTCTTGCCATCGAGCTCGAGCGGCCGCGCAAGGAGAAGAAGGTGCTGAAGGTCGGCATCGTCGCTCCTGAATGAAGTGAAGTCGCGTGACACCTGACCCGTGCCCCGCCAACGCCTCGTAAGGAGGAATGGACGTCGATGAACGAGTTCGAAAAAGAAGATCGCCTGCCGCGCACGGCCATGAGCCGGAGCGAGTTCGCGCAGCTTGGCGACGGCGAAGTGGCCTATATCAAGCAGCTCGATCCCGACGTCGCCGAGAGGCTGTTCCCGGCGCTGCAGACGGCGCCAAAGGGCATCGACCTTTTTGCCGTGCTCGGGGCCGACGGCACGCCGCTGGCGCTGACCGACAGCCGCAACGCTGCCATCGCCAACGCCATCGAGAACGACCTCTTGCCGGTGAGCGTGCACTGAGCGGACTCTGCCTAGCTGCGCTTTCCCGTTCGGTGCATAGTGCCGACCTCAACGGGCGGGGGCGGCAGCGATGGCTCAAAGTCAATCATTCAAGGTCACGCGGGTCGCGGTTGTAGCCGCGCTTGCGTTTGCCGGTCTTGCGGCGAGCGCCGGAGTTGTGGGCGCCGATGCTCTGCTCGACGAGATGGTCGAG
>DASYIU010000316.1:0-9393 GCA_035997285.1 Methyloceanibacter sp.
ATGCGGGCGCGCAACACCGGGTCGGCGTCGAGCAAGGCGGCAAGAAGCGGGAGCGGGATGGGGACGATGGCGGCCGGGGTGAGCGCGAAGGCTGAGGTGGTGCGCTTGGCGTCTTTCGGCACCAAACCCTGCTCCAGGAGCTCAAGCTCGCCGAAAATCTCCCCATGCACGATGCGCTCGAAGCGGAGCGAGCGTTTGCCCGAGGGCGGCTTCAATTCGACCTGCACCAGAGGATCGACATCCAACCTTTCGCCGCCCGCCCGCGCGCCGAGCAGGAGATAGATGGCGTCTACCGAATCGCCCGGCCGGAACACGCACTCCCCGGGCACAAGGGTGCGCAGCTGGAGCCGCGCCCGGCCGAGCTGCGCCAGCGCCGCCTTGCTTGTCCCGCGCATGAGCGCTGACCTGGCAACCAGGTCGGGAAGGGTCTCGGTCATCCTGTTCGGGGCCTTGGCCGGCAGTAGGCAAGGGTAGTCTATTTCCCTGACGCCGACCAAGGGTGCCCGCGCGGGCGAGGCCAAGCTCATGGTCAGAAGCAGACATATTGTTCGTGGTAGCCGGATAGGGTCCAGACCGAGGACCAGGCGCAGTCGGGCGCGTAGTAGCCGGTATAGGCTGCGATCGGCACGGACCCGCCGACGAGGGCGAGGAGTGCGATATAGAGATGGCGAAGCTTGAGCATGAGGGTCTCCTGTTTAGGGGTCGCTTGGCGGATTGCCCACTGTCGAGCCGGAGACTGCCACAGGACGCGCGGCGGCACTGTGAGGGGCCTCACAGGGGGGAACGAGGGTCAGGGGCTACTACCCGGTCCCGCACGCAAAGCCGTGAGCTGGTCTTTCCAGGTCTTCTGGCTTGGCGAGAGCTTGCCTTCGCCTTCGAGCCCCTTGAGGAGAGTCAGAGCCTCGTCGATGGAGGCGTTCTTCTGATCGCCGGTCGCGGCCCTCGCAAGCTTGTACAGGCCAAGGACGAGATCGGTTCGCCACTGGACGTTGCCGGGGTCGGTCTCGGTCAAGCGTCGCCTTAGGGTGAGCGCTTCCTCGAACGCCGCGATCGCGGCTGTGCCATCACCTTGCGCAAGCTTCACGTCTCCGATCTTGATGAGGCTGACGGAAAGATCGCGCTGCCATTCTGTGTTCGCCTGGTCGATCTCGACCAGGTGACGCCTTATGGCGAGACTTCCCTCGTAAGCGGCGAGCGTTCCGGCAGCGTCTCCCAACTTGTCTTTCACATCGCCTACGTCATCGAGGGCCACCGATACATCTCGTTGCGATTCGGTATTGGCCTTGTCGAGCGCGGCCAAAGCGCGGCGGATCGCGAGGTTTTCCTCGTAGACTGCCAGCGCCCCGGTGTTGTCCCCCAAGATCAGCTTGACGGTGCCGATGTTCTCCAGGTTTACCGACACATCGCGCTGCCAGGCGGCATTCCCCTCGTCGATCTTGGCCAAACGCCGCCGGATTGCGAGAGACTCCTCATAAGCCACAAGCGCTCCTTCATAGTCGCCCGATCCAAGATCCGCATCGCCGATCCGGTTGAGGCCTACCGACACGTCGCGCTGCCAGGCCGTATTGCCGGGGTCGGCGGCTGCCAGTGCTCGCTGGCGGCCAAGGCTTTCCGCGTAAGCGGCAAGGGCGCCCGCGCGATCTCCCTGCGCAAGCAGCACGTCGCCGATGTTTACCAATCCCTGGGCAACGTCTCGCTGCCGCGCGGTATTGTCCTTGTCCGCATCCAACAAGCCACGATCGATGGCGAGACCTTGCCGGTAGACGGTGAGCGCGCCGGCGGTGTCGCCTAAGCCTACCTTCGCGTCCCCAATCCGGCCAAGCGTCACCGCCATGTCGTGGTTTGCTTGGGGGTCGCCCTTTGCGGCCTCGGCAAGGGGGCGTCTGATGCCGAGGGCTTCATCGTAAGCCGCAAGCGCGCCTTGGTTGTCGCCTTGGGCAAGCTTGACGTCGCCGACTTTGAGGAGGCTGACCGACACGTCCCGCTGCCGCTTGGGGTCGGCCTCATCAGACACGGCCAGGCGCCGTGCGATGGAAAGACTATCGTTTGCGCTTTGGAGAGCCTGGGCCAAGTTTCCGGCGGCAAGGTAGGTGGTGGCGAATTCGTCGAGCATGGCGGCCTGGCTGCGCAGGAGCTCATCGTTGTCCGGCTCGGTGCTAGCTAGGCGATCGACGGTGGCACGCACCTGGCCGAGGATCTTGTCCAGACTTTCAACCCTAATGCCTTCGACGTGCCGCAGCCCTTGCGCGATATCGAAAATCAGGGAGTCGACCGTGTCCTTGGCGGCGGCGAAGTTCTTTTCGGCGCGGAGCTGCTGGCTCCGGGCGATGATGCCGGCCGTGATCGCCGCGACAGCGAGCAAGAGCAGCAGGCATGCCGCCGACGTCGCCAGGGTGAGGGCGCGGCGCTGCTGGCGGACCTCTTGCGAGAGCAGATCCTCCTTGGGCATGCCGTGAATGGCGGCGGCGAAGTCGGCGCCGAGCTCGATGAAGCGAGCGTCGCGCGGATCGGCGCCTTCGCGATAGGCGCCGAGATCGACCCATTTGGGCTCGGCCGGAAAGCGTCCCTGCAAAGCCGCAGGCAATGGCGGCGCTGGCGACCATCGGAAGTCGCCGGCCGTGCCGTCCCAATCGAGCGTGCCGTTGGTCACCCCGATGAACAGCGTGTCGGTGCTCTTATGGTCGAGCCAATATTCGACCTCCTTGCCGACCCAGGGCGACGCGGCGGCCTCAGGCGAGGACAGGAAAAGCAGGTAGCGCGATTGGGAAAGCGCCTGCTCGATCGAAGGCCAAAGCTGCGGCGTGGCCGAGAGCGACGTGTCGTCGCGAAATACGCGCAAGCCCCGGCGCCGGTACCACGGCTTGCCAAGCTTCTGGATCACCGACTGCAGCGCCGCCGCGATCGGCTTGTCCTTGGCGTGGCTATAGGAAATGAAGGCATCGTAGACCGGCACAGAAGCTCTCCCGTCGGACGAACGGCCGATCTTAAGGCGCGAGCGCCGGGCGAGCTACGGTTCAAGCCACGATGGAGCGGCCCGCGCCCGCAGGACGCTTCCAGCCAAAGCCCAATCCCATAGCCCATCCGGCAGGCGCGCCTTTGTGAGGGGGCTCACAAAGCGGGCGCGCGCGGCTTCCCACCTTTTGGTTGTCGGTGGGGTCCCCTAGCCCCTCTGGCCAACGAAAACTGAAGTGTTCGCGTAACACGAGATCGGGTCTGCCGCTTGTCCCACCGAGTCGGCGCCGATGAGCTGAAAGGGTAAAATGGGCCCGGGTCCGCTCCTGCCCGGCCTGTCAGTACCCTCCCTTTCAGCGTAGCGGGCGCGAGGTTCCCCCGCCTTGCGCCCGCACCCTTTTTCTTAGGGTAGGGGGCGTTGTTGAGATTGACGGCGTCCCGTGGATTGCGACAGGACCTATGAGAGGTCGAGGCAGCCATGCTTGAAAGTCCCGCCAATCGCCGCAAATTCTTGAGCGGAGCCCTGATCACCGCCGCCGCTTTGTCCTTGCCCGCGCGCTCAGTAACGGCGAAGGAGGCAGGCGCGCCGCACGTCGTCCTTCTCGGCGACTCGATCCTCGACAACGGCGCCTATGTGGGGGACGGCCCCGACGTGGTGCATCAGCTGCGAGAGCGTCTGCCGAAAGGCGCCCGCGCCACGCTTGCCGCCGTCGATGGCTCGGTCGCGTCGGCGGTGACGCTGCAATTGCAGATCGCCCCCACCGACGCGACCCATCTCGTGGTGAGCGCCGGCGGCAACGATGCGCTGCATTACGCGAATGTCCTGGACGAGAGTGCCGAGTCGGTGAGCGAGGCGCTGGAGAAGCTTGCTGCCGTGCGCGAGCGGTTCGTGACGGACTATCGGGCGATGCTCGACGACGTGCAGAGCCGCGGCCTTCCGGTCGCCGTGTGCACCATCTACGACGCGCGCTTTCCCGATGCGAAGCAGCGGCGCGTCGCCTCGGTCGGGCTCACCATCTTCAATGAGTGCATCACGCGGGAGGCGTCGGCGCGCGGGCTCGCGCTCATCGACCTGCGCCTGGTCTGCCGCGCCGATGAGGACCTCGCCGACCCGATCGAGCCCTCGGTGATCGGCGGTGCCAAGATCGCGGGCGTGATCGCCGCGTTTGCTGCCGAGTATGATTGGCGCCGGGGCCGCTCGGAGGTGTTTACCGAGATGAGCGCCAAGATCTAAGAAGAGGCATGAAGCAAGAATGGGTAGTGAGCGATTGCCCGCATGATCGATCCCAATCGATCCGCAGGCCTGATTTCCTCGCGAATTTCTGTGTTATCGTCGCCTCGCGGCACGCATGACCCAGAGACTTCATGGCCAAGATGTCGGAGTAAGCATGGATCGTCGCAGTGTGCTCGGGATGCTGGCGTTGTCCGGCGTTCTCCTCTCCTCGCTGGTCCGCAAGGCGTTAGGCGAGGACGCTGCCGTGCCTGGAGCGCTTCCTTCCGCTCCCGCCGCCCCCGTAATGGCGGCCGGACCGCACGGGCTCCCTTCCGACTGGACCTTTGTCGAGCCTAAACTGTGGAGCGCCGTCGATGCGAGCCTGGAGGCAAGGCTCAACTCGGTCTTGCGCGACACCTCCCCAATCGACCTCGGCGGCATCCGCGTGGTCCGCTCCTCGGGTCAGATCGAGACCGGCAAGCTCGATCCGGTGGGACCCGCGATAGAGCTTCCCCCGTCGCTGGCAGCCATCGTCGGTCCGGCCGATGAGGTGTTGAGCCTTGAGGTTCTCAATCGCTTCTTCAATCCCTTCCTCGAAGCTCCTCTCGGCGCCGACGGCAAGCCTCTGGTCGGTCCCTTCCACGCAGGCGGCGAGGTCTATGAGGGCAAGACCTTCTTGCCCGTGCGTCAGGTCATGGCAACGATGGTCGAGATGATGTCCTTGCCGGGGGCGCCGCTGCAGCCCCTCATCGAGGCCTTGAGCGAGCTCGTGGCGATCCGCACGCCGGCCCACCAGTTCCGCTTGAGCCAAGGGCTCGGCAACCGCGTCATTTTCTATGGCGACGACACCGTCAATGGGGAGACCATCGAGATCGGCCACACCCATATCGATAAGCTGGTGGCCGAGCTTGCCAAGCAGAATTTCAGGCTCATCAAGATGATGGCGCATTTCGACCTGCCGTCTCAGGGCGGCACGCTCAAGGATATCGTCGGCGAAGGCGATGCCGGGGTCACCCATGCCGGGGGTTTCGCTGAAGGCTACGACATGGACGGCAATCCGATATCCGTGAAGAGCGATTGGCCGAGCAATTACGGGAAGCTCGGCGACAATCACAAAACCTATAACGCGCATCTCTTGGCCATCGACTATAGCGCGGGGGTCGAGGATCAAATCCCCGAGGAGACGCTCAAGGCCTATTACCGCAACGCCGAGATGTGGGATTGCGCTGCGGCGATCCTCGTCCCCTTCGCCGACCACGACCCTGACCCCCAGTTTCGCGACTACATGTTCAACCCGCTCGAAGTGTTCGACCAGCGGTCGGCGCGCGACGTCGCGGGTACACTGGCGATGCTCGACGCGGCAAAATTTCTCGACAAGCACGGCGCCTTCTATTGCGCCGAAGGCCAATTCGTCGTCGCCAATCTCGGTCCGCAGGAAGACGAGAAGGGCGGCACGCTGCTCAAGCAGAGCCGCTACGGCAACACGCCTCTCGGGCAGCTCATCGCCAACTTCCTCAAGGCGCCCGGTTATGCCGGCATGTCGGCGGAGGAACGCGAGCAGCACCCCTCGATCGGGTGGGAATATCTGGTGGAGCTCGGCCCAAGCAATGGCGGTATCGACGGAGATCAAGCCATCATTCTGACCGCGACCGATCGCTATGGCGTGGCGCTCGACTGGATCCCCGAGGACGTGAAGGGGTGGCAGGCCTACCGCCCGAAGAACAGCGAGGCCCTGATCGCAAGGCCGATGACGGTAGCGACGATCGCCTGGGCGCTGCTTCGCCTTTATATGCCGCGCGACGCCGTGGCCAAGGCCATTGCCGCCGATATCGGACGCGCCTATGCGCAAGGAGACGACGCGGTCAAGAGTTCGGTCAGCGTCTTGATCGGCGGTGCCGAGCCCGCGAGCGCGAACGGCCAGGCGATTCTCGCCGGGGTGTCCGCCAAGGCGGCGACGGGTCTCTTGCTGGGCCTTCTTTCCAGCGACGAAGTCCGCGCGTCGCTGCTCTACAAAGCGGGGTTCGGCGAGATCGACAACGACAAGGACAGAGCAGCGGTGCTCACGGCCTATCAGGAGTTCCTGGAGATCCTGCAAAACGCCGACTATTCGAAGCAAGGCTCGCTCGACGAAGCGCTTAAGCAAGCCGACGACAAGCTCGGAAAGCTGACCGTCACACGCACCTTCTACAACCGGACGACGCAGGAGCGGATGCCGGCCAAGAGCACGGTGATGAAATACGCAGCGCCTCCTTGCTTCGGCATGTGGGCGCAGCAGCCGTTCCTGGCTGAGACCGGCTGCCTTCGTTACGTCGCAACGGCAATGCATGTGAGCCAAAAGAAGAGCGCCGCCTCTTAACCTTGAGCAGGCTCGCGCGCTCAGCGAAACGACGGGCTGCTGTAGAGTTGAACCCGAGGGTTGAGACACGAGCGTAGTGCGGTCTGGGAGGCCCGGTCTGAGGCCCGAAACGATGAAGATCCTGCCCCTTAGCGTTATCGCTGCTACCGCCATCATCGCCGGCGTTTCGGCTGCTTCGGCCGAGAGCAATTTCGGCCATTTCATCGGCAAGTTCGTTGCCGCGTTCGACGACAGCGATGGCCGCAAAGTGACGCTGCAAGAGCCCTATGCCTTCGTCGACCCTGAGGGCAAGGAGTGGGATGTGCCCACCGGCTACAAGACCGATGGCGCTTCGGTTCCCGCCGCGCTGTGGGCCTTTTACCCGCCCTTCACCGGGAATTATCGCCAGGCGGCCGTCATCCATGACTATTACTGCGACAACGAGGAGCGCAGCTGGCAGGACACGCACAAGGTCTTCTACTACGCCATGCGCGCCGCCAACGTCGACGAGCAGACGGCCAAGATCATGTACTCCGCCGTCTACCTGTTCGGGCCGCGCTGGGGGCCGGGCACCGGGCCTGGGCAGCGCGCGGCGGCGATCAAGGCCACGCCCGAGCAGCAAGAGGAAGTGGTGAAGGGCCTGCAAGACCTGGTCGCCAAAGAAAATCCGGATCTCGACAGTCTTGTCGCAGAAGCCAAGCGCATGAGCGTGCAGGCGACCACGGGCGCCGGGCCTAAGGGTGCCGAGTAGCGCAGTGGTGTCGCCATGATTGGGGACGAGAGGAAAGACTTCGAGGAGCGGACTAACCAAGCCCAACGCGAACGTCTTCGTTCGGAGAGACTATACTCTGCTAGAGTTCGTCTCAAAGGTTGCAGGCTCGTTGTGACCGTCTTCGGATGAGAACAGTTCGGGTTTTCGTTTCCTCTCCCGGCGACACGCATTTCGAACGGATGCGGGTCGAGCGCGTCGTCGAGCGCTTGAACGGCGAGTTTGCCGGCGTCGCCAAGCTCGAAGCCATCAGCTGGGAAAGCGCCTACTATCAGGCGCGCTCCACCTTCCAGCAGCAAATCCCTGAGGCGTCGGCCTGCGACCTGGTCATCGCCATCCTGCGCCACAGGCTCGGCACCGAGCTGCCTCCAGACTTTCCCACCATGCCGAATGGGGAGCCTTATCCCTCCGGCACCGCCTACGAGATTCTCTCCGCCATCGAGGCGAGCAAGACCAAGACCGTCCCGGACGTCTACGTCTTCCGCTATAGCGAGCCGCCGACGGTGAAGCTCGACGACGAGGCCACCAATCGCCTCGTCACCGATCAATGGGCGCGGCTCAAGACTTTCTTCCAGACCTGGTTCCAGGCGGAAGACGGTACCTTCAAGCTCGCCTTCCACACCTTCCAGAGCACCGACGCCTTCGAGGGCGAGGTCGAGAAGCTGCTCAGGGGTTGGCTCGAGGAGAAGATCCTCAAGGGGCGGTCGGTGCTGTGGCCGATCGATACCAAGGGCACTCCCTTCCGAGGCCTAGCGGCCTTCGGCGCCAAGCATGCGCCGGTGTTCTTCGGCCGCTCGCGCGACATCACCAAGGCGGTCGATGCACTGAAAGAGGCGGGAGAGCGGGGCTCGCCCTTCCTGCTCATCGTCGGCGCCAGCGGGTCAGGCAAGTCCTCGCTTGCTCTAGCCGGCCTCGTTCTGCGGCTCACCGCGCCTGGCGTGGTTCCTGCCGTGGATATGTGGCGGGTGGCAGTAATGCGACCGAGCGAAGATCCCGGTGGTCCGGTCGCAGCGCTTGCCGCGTGCCTGTTCGAGAAGGAAGAGGAGCTCGGCGAAACCGACAAGGGCCGGCCGCCGGCGCTGCCTGAGATCACCGAGAGCGACTATGCGACGAAGACCGATCTCGCGGGTCTCCTGGCCCATGCCGACGAGACGAGCGCCAAGCCGATCTTGCGCGCGCTCGACCGGATCGCCGAGACCGAGGCCAAGAAAAGCGGTTTCGACCGTCCCGTCCGCGCCGATCTTCTCATCGTCGTCGATCAGCTCGATGAGCTGTTCGCGGCGCAGGTCAGCGACGCGGAACGCGCGCGCTTTGCCAAGCTCTTGTCGCAGCTTGTGGCCACGGGGCGCGTTTGGCTGATCGCCACGCTCCGCGCCGATCTCTACGAGCGCTTCCTCAAGGAGCCGGCGCTGCTGGCGATGAAGAGCAAGGGTGCCACCTACGATCTTGCGCCGCCAGGGGCCACCGAGATCGACGACATCATCCGAGGTCCGGCGACGGCAGCCGGCCTCGTCTATGAGACCGATCCGAAGACCGGCGAGCGGCTCGACGACCGTCTCATCCGCGACGTCGATCGGCCCGACATGCTGCCGCTCCTCCAATTCGCGCTCGATTTCTTGTTCGAGCAGAGGGTCACCGAGAACGGCGAGACGCGTCTGACCTTCAAGGCCTACGACACGCTCGGCGGCTTGGCGGGCGCCATCGATCAAGAGGCTGAGCGCGCCATGGCCTCGCTTGGCAAGGACGAGCTCGAGCGGCTGCCCCGCCTGTTGCGGCAATTGGCGGCGCCGACGCCGGTGGCGGAGACCGGCGCCACGAGCGGACTCTCGATACGGTCCGTCCCGCTCGCCGAAGCGGCCTATGACCCTCCCGCCGAGCGCCTCGTGCGCCGGCTGGTCGATGCGCGCATCCTGCTCTCCTCGGGCAGCGAACAAAACGCCACGATCAAGCTGGCGCATCAGCGCGTGTTGGAGAATTGGCGCCGCGCCAAGGAGATCGTCGCCACCAACGCCGAGTTCTATCGCATCCGTGACGACGTCGAGGCTCTGCGGCGCCGCTGGGAGAAGAGCAACAAGCAGCGCGATCTCCTTATCCCCAAGGGCGTGCCGCTGGCCGAGGCGGAGA
>DASYIU010000317.1:0-3403 GCA_035997285.1 Methyloceanibacter sp.
CCCGACAAGAAGCTGATCGCCCGCCTGCAATCCGCCGACGATCTGCCCGGCCTCCCCATCGATTGCGTGCTGGCGACTGAAGCCTATGCGGCGCAAGCCAAGTTCGATCTGGGCGAGGAGGTTCTGCTCGTGCCGGTAGGACGCGCCGAGGCGCTGGTGGCGAACGACGATGCCGAGCGTCAGGCCATCCGCAGCCGGCCGTCGCTGCCGATCTACATGGTCGACTGGGCACACCACCGCTCTTGAAAGAAGTCAGAAAATCGACACCGCCCCAGTATATGTGTGGCCAAAATTTAAGGTGGCGAGTGCGGCCGCTCTACTTGACGGCGCTGAGCCGCCGTAATTCCATCGAGGATCTATCGCGTTAGTAACCGAAAGCCCGCGTCACCCATGGCCATTACCATCAAACATCTCGACGGTCCGCTTAAGGGGGAACGGCAGAGTTTCGATGACTCCACCGCCAAGATCCTTGTCGGCCGTTCGGCGGGAGCCCAGGTCACCTATCCCGAGGAGTGTACTGCGGTCAGCGATGAACACGTGCAGCTCAATCGTAACGAAGGTGACTATTACACGATCGAGCTCCCCAGTGCCGGCTACGTGGAGATCGACGGCAAGCTCGCCGCGGACAATGCCAAGGTGACATCGGGAAGCATCGTAAGGGTCGGGCGTGGGGGTCCGACCTTCGAGGCTCTGATGCCGGGCGTCACCATCCAGCATCTCGAAGGGCCGCTAAAGGGTCAGCACCAGCATTTTGGCCTCGACGCCGACACCATCACCTTCGGTCGTCCAGACCAGACAACCGATATTTCCTATCCCCAGACCTACGACACCGTCGGCCGGCTTCATTTCAGTCTGAAGAAGACGGGCCCCGGCACCTACTGCGTCCTGCTCACCCCCGGACACTACGTCGCAGTCAATGGCACCGAGGCCGACAACAACGCGGTCGTGCAATCGGGGAGCACCTTCAGACTTGGCGGCGACACCGGGCCCTCCTTTTCAGTTGTCATTGAGCAGCCGCAGGTCGGAGGGATAAAGACCAAGCCCAACAAGCCTCAGACACTGGTCCGCAAGGAGCTGCACAAGACCAAGCAGCAGGGAACTTACGCGCTTGCCACTTTGGCCGTCCTCATCTTCGCCTTAGGAGGCTACGCCTCCTACCGGAATTGGCGGTACGATCAAGAGCTCGCCATGCTCACGCAAGACATCACCGACGCCAAGGCCAAAGCCAGCGCGCTAGCCGAGATCGAAATTCCGAAAGACGCGACCAAGGCGCTTCAAGCCGCCGTCTATCTCGTCGCCAAGAAAGAGGGCGGCGGCGAGACGCCAGAAGCGACGGCGTGGGCCTTTGCATCGGACAAGCTCGCGACCAACGCCCATGTCACCGAGGCGATCAAGGGCCATGAGAAGGAGTTCGAGCTGATCGCTCCCAATGGGGACAGAATCGACATCAAGAGCGTCACCTCGCATCCGGCCTACCTCATCTTCGGCAACTATAAGGGGACGCAAGGCAAGTTGCGGTGGGGCAAGTTCAAGCCGCTCGACCTGATCAACGAGTACGACGTCGGCATCATCGACATTGAGCCGGAAACGCCGCTGCCCGTTGACTCAGTAACCGGCAAGCCCGTCACGCTCGAGCTCGCGCCGGTGGATCATGTGAAGGCGCTCGAGCCTGGGGCGGCCGTCGCCTCCGTCGGCTTTCCCACCGAGAATGTGGCTGCGTCCACGGTCGCGGTCGAGGCTCCGGGCACGCTCCATTTCGGCAATATCAGCTCTTTGACCGATGTCTTCATGTGCCGGGCGGACCAGGACCACCGCCTGCTCATTCAGCACAGCGTTCCGGTCACCGGCGGCGCCAGCGGCAGCCCGCTCATCGACTCGAGCGGCAAGGTCATCGGCATCGTGAACGGCGGCAACACCACCGTGTTCAAGGACGAGAAGCAATCCGCCAACGACAAGTTGCGCATACCGAGCGCAGTGCTCATCAACTTTGCGCAGCGCATCGACTCGCTTGAGGATCTGGCCGACGGCGAGGCTGCCCAGCACCTCGCCGCCGACCGCTTCTATTGGGAGGCGGCCGCCCAGAAGTTCGACAGCTATTTCGACGGCGCCGCCAAGGACTTTGTCGCGCTCGCCGCAGAGCGCTACGGGGTTGCCGAACCCAAGACGGTGGACATCGGCAAGGGCACGCTCGAGCCGCGCAAGGCCGGAGCGCTGTCGTTCGTCTCGGCGAGCTACCAGTTCGAGGCCGAGCCCGGCCATGTTTACGGCTTCATCGCCGAGGCCAAAAGCGGCGTCTTGATCGGCATCAACGTCAAGAAGAAGGGCACTTCCGAATTCCTCAGAGACGAGAAGGACCCGAGAAAAACCAACGAGCCCGAGCTTGCACCGACGGCCTGGCTGACGGTCAAGGAGAAGACGCCCATTGAAATCGACGTGGGAAGCTTGACCTCGCAACCGGCCGACTACGTGCTCCGCGCCTATATCTGGGACGAGCCCAATCCGGCCGGACCCTCGGCCGCCGATGCCGCCGCAACAGGGCCCCAGCCATAAGCCTTCACGCCTTCGACGCCTGACAGCCTTCGAGCGCCGATCTGACGATGCCGAGCTCGGGCCTCTTCTCACGGTCGCTTGCCAGCATCTGACGCACGATTCCCGCAAGCGGCTCCGGCATCGCGCTTTGCCCCTCGCCGCGCCACAAGATCGCAAGCTTGCTGGCCGCCACCGGTGGCTCATCGCTGCCCCAGACTTGGGCGATCATCTTGCCGAGCGAATAGATGTCGGCCCGGGCGTCCGCCTTCTCTCCGCGCGCCTGCTCCGGTGCCATGTAGCCGGCCGTCCCGTAAAATTTCAGCGTGTCCGGCTGCCCGTCCAGCAAGGCAATGCCGAAATCGATCAGCACGGCCTCGTCACGGGCGCTGCCACGTCGCACCATGACGTTGTCAGGCTTGAGATCGCGATGCACGATATGGTTGGCATGGAGAGTGGCCAGGGCATCGGCGACATCCACCAACAGGGGCAGCAGCCTGGCAGGCGCCGGCTCTGGCGTGTAGAGCTTGGCGAGGCTCGTGCCCTTGATCAGGTCTTGCACGAGGTAAAGCGTTCCATCCGGGTCGCTCAACAGCCCGCGCACATTGGCAATGCCCGAATTCTTCGGAAGCGCCACCGCGACGGCATATTCGTTCCTCACCGATTCGACGATCTGTCGGCGCACTTCCTCGCTATACGCGGCGATGCTGACCTCCTTCACCGCCACCTCTTGCCCGTCACGCATGTCGATGGCCCGATAGACTTGGCCGCCGCCGCCTTTGCCGATTGTGTCGAGACGGATGAGTTGCCGCTCGATCGACCACTCACCGCCAATAGCGTCGATCGCACCGACATCCTTCAGCACCGCGTCGAGATG
>DASYIU010000318.1:0-3837 GCA_035997285.1 Methyloceanibacter sp.
AGCTCCATCTGGCGCAAGCGCTTGACCTCATCGCGAAGCCGCGCCGCCTCCTCGAATTCGAGGTCGGCCGCAGCGGCGCGCATGCGCTTCTCCATATCGGCGACCACCGCTTCGAGATTGTGGCCGATCAGCGCCTGCTCATCCTCGGCAAAGCCGGTGCCGGCATCGACCAGCACATGATCGCGCTCATAGACGGAAGCCATGATGTCGCCGATGTGCTTCTTGATGCTTTCCGGGGTGATGCCGTTGGCGTCGTTCCAGGCCGTCTGCTTCTCGCGCCGGCGCCCCGTCTCGGCCATCGCCCGCTCCATCGACCCGGTGATACCGTCGGCATAGAGGATGACGCGGCCGTCGACATTGCGCGCGGCCCGGCCGATGGTCTGGATCAGCGAGGTCTCGGAGCGCAGGAAGCCTTCCTTGTCGGCGTCGAGAATAGCGACCAGCGCGCATTCGGGGATATCGAGGCCCTCGCGCAACAGGTTGATGCCGACCAGCACGTCGAAGGCGCCGAGCCTTAAGTCGCGGATGATCTCGATGCGCTCGAGCGTCTCGACGTCGGAATGCATGTAGCGCACGCGGATGCCCTGCTCGTGCATGTACTCGGTCAAGTCCTCGGCCATGCGCTTGGTCAGCGTGGTGACGAGGATGCGATAGCCTTGCGCCACCACTTTGCGCGTCTCGTCGATGAGGTCGTCGACCTGGGTAGAGGCCGGGCGGATCAGCACCGGCGGGTCGACCAGCCCTGTTGGGCGGATCACCTGCTCGGCGAACACGCCGCCGGTCTGCTCGAGCTCCCAGGCCGCCGGGGTCGCCGACACATAGATTGACTGCGGCCGCATGGCGTCCCATTCCTCGAAGCGCAGCGGCCGGTTGTCCATGCAGGAGGGGAGGCGGAAGCCATATTCGGCAAGGGTGGATTTGCGCTTGTAGTCGCCGCGGAACATGCCGCCGATCTGCGGGATGGTGACATGGCTCTCGTCGACGAAGACGAGCGCGTTGTCGGGCAGATATTCGAACAGGGTAGGCGGCGGCTCGCCGGGTTTGCGTCCGGTGAGATAGCGCGAGTAGTTCTCGATGCCGGCGCACGAGCCGGTCGCCTCGATCATCTCGAGGTCGAACAGGGTGCGCTGCTCGAGCCGCTGGGCTTCGAGCAGGCGGCCGGCGCCGTGCAGCTCCACGAGCCTCTGCTTCATCTCCTCCTTGATGCCGCGGATAGCCTGCTTGAGCGTCGGCTTCGGCGTCACGTAATGCGAGTTGGCATAGACCTTGACCAGGCTGAACTCGTCGGTCTTGGCGCCGGTCAAGGGATCGAACTCGGTCAGGCTCTCCACCTCGTCGCCGAACAATGAGATGCGCCAGGCGCGGTCCTCCAGATGCGCGGGCCACAGCTCGATGGTGTCGCCGCGCACGCGGAACGAGCCGCGCACGAAATTCACATCGTTGCGCCGGTATTGCAGGGCGACCAAGTCGGCCATCAGCCGGCGCTGCTCTACATGATCGCCGCGCTTCAGGCTGAAGGTCATCGCCGTATAGGTCTCGACCGAGCCGATACCGTAGATGCAGGAGACGCTCGCCACGATGATCACGTCGTCGCGCTCGATCAGCGCGCGGGTCGCCGCGTGGCGCATGCGGTCGATCTGCTCATTCACCGACGAATCCTTCTCGATATAGGTGTCCGTGCGCGGGATATAGGCCTCGGGCTGGTAGTAGTCGTAATAGGAGACGAAATACTCGACAGCGTTGGCGGGGAAGAAGCTCTTGAACTCGCCGTAGAGCTGGGCGGCAAGGGTCTTGTTGGGCGCCAGCACCAGTGCCGGGCGCTGCGTCGCCTCGATCACCTTGGCCATGGTAAAGGTCTTGCCCGAGCCGGTGACCCCGAGCAGAACCTGGTCGCGCTCTTGCGCCTTCACTTGCGCGACGAGCTCGGCGATGGCCGCGGGCTGATCGCCCTTGGGGGCGAGCTCGGATTGGATGTTCAAGGGCACGCCGCCCTCGGACTTGTCCGGCCGGGGCGGGCGGTGCGGGGTGAAGGGGGCAATGGCCTCGCCGGTGACCAGCGGATGGTTCTGGATCAGGGGCTGCGGCGCCTCGCCGAAGCCTGGCGTGCGGCGGTCGCCGGAAACCGGCATTCCGCTCGCCTCGCCGGTGACGGCGCGCGGCTCGGCGCGGGAGCCGAAGGTCTTGGGAATGCGGAGGGGCATGGGCCCGAATATGGCGGTTGCGGGCGAAGGAGGGAAGACCTCCCTTGGGGGCTATCAGCCGACGGTCGGTGTTTTGTTTTGTTGAGGTTTTTTCCGCTACAACAGACCGTCCTTGGTTAGGGGTAGCCTGAGATGCACCTGCTTCAGCTCATGCACCACGTGCCGCTCTGGGTGACCGCGTTCGGCGTCGCCAGTGCGGCGATGCTCTACAGCATTGGCCTCATGATGCTGGCCCGCACCTTGTTTGGCGTCGAGCGTTTGAAGCTCAACAATGAGGTCGCCGGCTTCAAATTTGCCGTGGTTGGCGTGTTCTACGGCGTGCTCCTCGCCTTCGTGGTGGTCTCCGTGTGGGAAGACTTCCACACCACGGAAGCAGCCGTCCGCAACGAGGCCAAGGCCGCCGTCGATCTGCATCGCATCACCTTTGCTCTGCCGGTCGAAGGTGGTGTCGAGATTCGTCAGCGCCTTCTTAGCTACACCGACCACGTGCGCAAGTTTGAATGGCCGTCGATGGCGCTCGGTCGGCCGAGCGATGACGTCGCCAGGGACCTCGATCAGCTGAGTCGGGCGATCTTCAACGTGCAGCCGCAAGGCGAGAAGGAGCTCGCCCTCTACCAGGACGCCCTCAGACTATTGACGGTGATTACCGACAGCCGGAACGAACGGCTGGACAGCTCGGACGGGTCGGTGCCCCCCGTTTTGTGGTTCGTGCTGATTATTGGGGGCGCGATCACCCTCGGCTATCCGGCCTTTTTCGGGTCGTCGAATCTGGGGGCGCAAATCCTCATGACGGCGATGCTTGCCGTGCTCGTTTCCTTCTCGCTGCTGCTCGGTCTTGCCTTCGACTATCCCTTCAGTGGCGCAGTGCATATCTCCGTCTCGCCTTTCGACAAGGCGCTGGAGCAGATGCCGCCGAATTGGCCGCCTCCTTGATCAAAGAAGCTTGCCTATTTTTTGAGCATGGCGACCCAAACCGGGAACAAATGCGCTCGACTCCAGGTTCGTTGGGCTCCTATAGAGGCGTTCAACAGGGAAACAGCCAAGGGTCTGGGATTCCTTCGCTTTGTCCACCCGCTGCAGTACAGTCGTGATCTTCGCAAACGGGGCCGAGGAGGTCCGGCCCTCCCCTGCCAGGAGACACTCGTGACCGCAGCGAAATCGCTCGAACAGGCGCTCGCCTAGGCGTTTGTCACAGCAAACAACCTCAAGGCGCCGCTTAAGGATCGGCTGGAGCTTTATCTCGCCGCGTCGCGCCGCCTCCTTCCCGACCTTGAAGGGACCTACGGTCAGGCTGGTGCAGCGCATCACCGCCAACGGCGCCGATGCGTTCGTGCCGGCCATCGGCGAGGTACTGCCCAATTTCCTCATGATGGACGCCAAGGGCCATCTCGTCGATCTTGGGTCGCCCTTGGCCAAGGGCCCTCTCGCGTGATCAGCTTCAATCGCGGGCCGTGGTGCGACTATTGCGGACTCGTCTGTCCCTCGGGCTCGTGTTCTGGGTGGGCGACAAGATCAAGGATACCTACCGGCAGTTCGGCATCGATCTCCAACGCTTTCAGGGCAATGGAGGCTGGTTCTGCCGATCCCCGCGACCCTCGTCCTGGGGCGGGACGGCCGCGTCAAGGCGCGCTTCGTC
>DASYIU010000319.1:0-15415 GCA_035997285.1 Methyloceanibacter sp.
GGGTCCCACAGGGCCGGCAGGTGAATCAAGGCGAAGAGTGCGACGGCAACAGAGACGACGATATCGGCCAGCCGGAAGCGGGCGCGCCAGTCAGGGACCTCCGACGAACTCAGCAGCACGACGACGATGGCGAAGGGCAGAACGATGGCTGCAATATATTTTGCCGCTGCCGCCAATCCGATGGCCCCGCCGAGCAGCACGCCCCGCGCCGAGGACGGCGCCTTGAGCGTGGCGAGTAAGGCAGTCAGCGCCAGGAGAAGAAAGGGCAGGGGCGAAAATATCTTCCTTGAAGAAAACGGGCATGGACCGTCACCAGCGGAACCACGGCCACGGCTATGGTCGCGGCCAGCGCTGGGGACGCCGGCAGCACCTCGTGCGCCAGAAGGAAGCTGGCAAAGACCGCAAGACCTCCGGCCAGGACGGCGCAAGCACGACCGAGCTCGACGATCGACTGGGGGTGGGTGAGGCCGGCAAGCGCATTCGCCGCGCGGGCAAGCTCAAGCATCAGGATCGGATGAGCGAAGCTGTTGTGGCCGCTCAGAATGAGGCTGACCTTGGCGGTTTCGTCGGGGTGCGTCCCGAGCGGAAAGGTGATGGCGTTCAGCAAGACGCTGACAAAAAGCGCGGCTATGGCAATTGCGAGAGCGATGGCGATGGCGATGGTGCCGCTGAGGTCTTTCGCCTCGACACGCCGCCACGCCGCCCACGGCTCTACGCGCGCTCGAGCTGTCGGCTGCCGTGCCATTTTTCATGCGGGTCAGGGCTCCCTCCCAATGCCGCTGACAGTCAGGGCTGCCATGATAGCAGCCAGAGCCCCTGACGCTCCTACGACACCGGGCGAAGCTCAACCCCAAGACCTCTGCCGCGGGCGAGGCCCTTATAGATGCGCACCATGAACGCGGTGGCGAAGAGCGGCGTGAGGAAGTTCAGGATCGGCATCGAGGCAAGCCCGGCAATGATTAGGCCGCACATGAAGACGTAGCCGCGGTTCGCCTGGCGGAGCTGCTTGGCCTCCGCGGCGGGAAGATGGCGCATGGCGGCAAGCTCGAAATATTCCCGCCCGAGCAGGTACCCGTTGCCGAGATAGAAGGCGATGAGGTTGATGCCGGGGATCAGCAGAAGGAACAGCGCGAGGATGTTCACGGCAAGCACCACGAGGAAGAACTTGAGCGCCAGCCCGATCGATTGCAGCGCGGGCAGCTCGCGGCCCGGAGGATCCGCCGGATAATCCGTGCGCTCGACCTCGCCGGCGATGTCGTCGAGATAGAGGCTCGCGATCAGCGAAGTGACCGGGGGGATGAGGAAGATCGATCCGACCACCAGCGCCAGGCCACCGAGCCATTCGATGGTTTTCTCGATCCAGCCCGGCCACTGCACGACATGGCTGAAGGTCCATTCGATGCCGACGATGAGCACGACGAGGAGCCCGATGGTGAAGCCCACGCATTTGATCAGCACCGCGCGGAAGGGCGGCGTGAACAGCTCCCGGAAGGCTTGACCTGCGGCAGTGAGCATGACGTGCTCCCGTTTTATGGCGAGGCGAATATAGTGGCGGCTGCGCGGGACACCAGAGTTGAAGCGCACAGCATGATCCGGAAGAGTGGAAACCGGTTTTCTAAAAAAGATCATGTGAAAAAAGCGAGAGGGGCGGCATACGAATGGCTGACAAGCTCTACGACGTGGTCGGGATCGGCAACGCCATCGTCGACATCATCGCGCGCGCCGACGACGGCTTCCTCTCCAAGCACGAGCTCGCCAAGGGCTTCATGCGCCTCATCGATGCGGAAGAGGCCAATCGCCTCTACGAGGCCATGGGGCCTGCGGTTGAGCGCTCGGGCGGGTCGGCCGCCAATACGATCGCCGGGCTCGCCTCTTTCGGCGCGACATGCGGCTTCATCGGCAGGGTGGCTGCCGACCAGTTCGGCGGCATCTTCCGCCACGATATCCGCTCCCTCGGGGTGGCC
Source organism: Methyloceanibacter sp. (assembly GCA_035997285.1). Classification (GTDB taxonomy): domain Bacteria; phylum Pseudomonadota; class Alphaproteobacteria; order Rhizobiales; family Methyloligellaceae; genus Methyloceanibacter. The sequence continues at coordinate 1,965 of DASYIU010000319.1, forward strand.
TACGAGACGGCTCCGGCGAGCGACCGGGCGCCCACCGCGCGCTGCCTCATCCTGGTGACCCCCGACGGCGAGCGCACGATGAACACCTTTCTCGGGGCGAGCGTGGACTTCACCCCTGCCGATCTCGACACGGAAATGATCGAGAGCGCCAAGATCGTCTATCTGGAGGGCTACCTGTTCGACCGCGAGGAGGCCAAGGCCGCCTTCCGCAAGGCGGCAGCGACGGCCAAGGCGGCCGGCGCTAAAGTAGCCTTGAGCCTGTCTGACGCCTTCTGCGTCGACCGGCACCGCGCCGACTTCCAGGCCCTGGTGCGGGAAGGGGCCGATATCGTCTTCGCCAACGAGAAGGAGATCACCAGCCTTTACCAGGTGAACAGCTTCGCGGAGGCTGCCGACGCGGCCCTCCAGGACTGCGAGATGGCGGTCCTCACCCGCTCCGAGGCAGGCTCGGTGATCGTGGCCACAGGCGCGACGATCGAGATTGCCGCCGCGACGGTCCCGGAGGTCGTGGATTTGACCGGCGCGGGCGACCTCTATGCCGCCGGATTCCTTTATGGGCTGACCCAGGGGGCGCCGCTTCCGGCCTGCGGGCGCTTGGGGAGCCTCGCTGCCGGGGAGGTCATCGGCCATATCGGCGCGCGGCCCGAGACCCCTTTGCGCAAGCTCGCCAAGGAGAAGGGACTCGTGAGCTAAGCTCATTGGCTAAGCCACGGAAAGCCCTGTGGCTTTTCGGCCACGCCGCGCAGAAATCGGCTTGTGGACCTTGGAGTTAAGCCCTTGAGAAGTGCGTTCACGGTTATGTTGGCAGTAAGTTTTGGACGATGCGGGGCCTCTATGCGCATGTCGATTCGCCTTTTCGGGGCCACCGCGCTCAGCGTGGCGGCCTTCGCGCCGGTCGCTCTAGCCCAAGACATGACGACAGCCACATTCGGCGGCACGACGATCTGGGTCGGCGGCGGCGTCCAGTTCCTCGACCTTCCCGACATCAAATTCACCGGCAAAGGCGATCCCGACAACTTCCACCGGCAGAAGAACAGCGACTTCAGCGAATATGGAGGGGCCGTCGGCGGCGGCATCGAGACCGCGCTCGGCTTCTTGGGCGGCTATCGCATGAGCGGCGGCGTCAAGGGCTTCTTCGCCAATGCTGAGGACGACGATCGCACCAGGTGCCAAGCCCCACCCGGGGACTGCATCGTGGTCGATCCGACCGGGGTCCTCGCGCGCGGCGCGACGCTCGTCACCAAGACCGACCGCGACGTCGACTATTGGGGCGGTCAGGTCGAGGCGAAGTTCTGGTCGCCCAACACCGTGCAGGTGAAGCCCAATCTCTATCGCAACGACTATTTCATCATCGGCGCCGACGTGCGCGGCATCGATCAGAACAACAAGCTGCGCGGCCACTCCTTGGCCGGCACCGACGTCTTCACCTACAAGGAGACGCTCGATACCACTTATGTCGGCGGCTACATCGGACTTGGCGGCGAATACAACCTCGGCTTCCTCAAGACTGGACCCCTCATGGAGCGGTTCGGATTGCGTACCTTCATCAATGCGCGGGCCGGCCTCTACAACGCCGACACCGACTATGACGGCCGGTTTGCCTTCAATTTTTTCGACTTTAACTCGAAGCTCTCAAAGTCAAGCGACGATCTAGCCTTTATCGGCACCATCTCGCTCGAGACCCGCAAGCAATTGGGCCCGCGCACGAGCCTCTCGCTGTGGACCGATTACGAGTACATCTCCTCGGTTCCCAAGATGCGCTATGCCGACGGCGACGGTCGTCCGACGCGCATCGACGACGAAGGCGCGTTTGCCGCTCGCACGATGCTCAGGCTGAATATCAGCTTCGGTGGCGAGCCCTCTTCTGCGCCGGACTATAACGAGCCGCTGAAGTAATCCTCGCCGCGCCCGGCCTAGCGTCCTAGGCGCCTCCCATTGTGACGCCGTCCCGGCGGATGCCCTGCCGAGGGGCGCCGCACCCCGTTACATCCCGCGCCGATTGATGGTATGTTGGCCCCCGATTCTTGGATGTGCTGGGGGGCCTCCATGCAAAGACTCACCCGCTTGCTAGGCGGCGTTGCATTGGTGACGGCGCCAGGGTTCTCCTCAACGGCGTGGGCCCAGGATCAGGGCACGCAAGTCATCGGCGGCACCATCATCACGCTTGGCGGCGGGGCCTAGCTGCTCTCGCTCCCGGATATCGATTTCACCTTCAAGACAAATTCGAGCGGAGTTGCCGTCCGCAAGCAGACGAACAGCGATCTCAACGACTATGGCGGTGCCTTTGTCGGCTCTGTCGAGCCTCCGTTCGGCTATTGGGGCAGCACGCCGGTCACCGGCGTCGTCTCAGGCTTCTTCGCCAATGTCGAGGACAAGGACCGTAAGGGGCCGCGTCTCCACCGGCTCGCTCGAATGCGAGGTGGAGAACATCGTCGACAACCGGGCCAGCTCGACAGCATCGGTTATGGCCGCTTCACGACCAGGACAGACCGTGACGTCGACTATTGGGGCGTGGGCGGCGAGGCGCGCTTTGGCAAGGGCGCTGAACCGGTCCCCGATTCCGGCGGGTATCTTTTCCGGTTTGCCTATGTGGGTGTCGGCGGCGATGTGCGCGGCATCGATCAGGACAACAAGCTGAGGCTGCGCGGGGACGGCCCCTCTCAACGAGACGCTCGACACCACCTATGCGGGCGGCTACCTGTCCGTCGGCGGCGAATACAACATTCTCGGCTATCTTGGTATGGGCGGAAGCTGGGGCTTACGGTCGTTGCTTTCGCTGCGCGCTGGCGTGTACAACGCCGATACCGACTATAGCGGCCGCTATGCCGCTACCGACGGTTCGCTAGGGCGTCTCGGACTCTCCGACGACAAGGTCGCCTTCATCGGCGCGGCGAGCTTCGAGACCAGGAAGCAGTTGGGCCCGCGTACCAGCCTGTCTCTGGTCACGGACTACGAGTACTACTCCTCTGCGCCACAGATTAAGTATGTCGATGTCGATGTGGGGCCTGCGGCGGGACCTGCGCCGGCAAGGTCAGCCGAACCCATATCGAGGATGACGACGCCTTCGAGGTGCGCACCACGCTGAGGCTCAATATCGCGCTCGGCGCCGCGCCTCCTCCTCTCTACAGCGCGCCGCTGAAATAAAACTCAGCTTAGAGCTTCCTCAGCGCCACGGTCTCCACCGCGTGGTCGGCGCCTTTGCGCAGGATCAGGTCGGCGCGTTGCCGCGTCGGCAGGATGTTCTCTTTCAGATTGACGAGATTGATCGAGCGCCAGATCGAGAGCCCCGTGGCGCGCGCCTCGTCCTCCGAGAGCGTGGCATAGCGGTGGAAATATGAGGCGGGATCGCGGAAGGCGGTTTGCCGCAGCCGCAGGAAGCGCTCCACGTACCAGCTCTCGATCAGATCGGCGGCAGCGTCGATATAGACCGAAAAGTCGAAGAAGTCGGAGACGAAGGGAATGGCTTCGCCGTCCTTCGGCAGCTTGGCCGGCTGCAGCACGTTCAAGCCTTCGACGATGACGATGTCGGCGCGCTCTATGACCAGGAGCTGGTCGGGCAGGACGTCGTAGATGAGGTGGGAATAGACCGGCGCCTCGACACGCTCCTTACCCGACTTCACCTCGCCAAGAAAGTTGAGCAGCCTGGTCAGGTCGTAACTGTCGGGAAAGCCCTTGCGGTTCATCAGCCCGTGCTCTTCGAGAAGGGCGTTGGCGAAGAGAAAGCCGTCGGTCGGCACGAGCTCGACCTTGGGATGGCTCGGCCAGCGGGCCAGCAGCGCCTGTAGCACGCGCGCCGTGGTGCTCTTGCCGACCGCCACGCTTCCCGCCAAGCCGATGATGAACGGCATCTTGCCGTCGCCCTTGCGCAGGAACCTCGTGGTGTTGCCGTGCAGCTCCTGGGCGGCCTCGACATAGAGGTTGAGCAGCCGGCTTAGCGGCAGATAGATGTCGACGACTTCCTCGGCCGAGACGCGCTCGGTGAGGCTGCTCAGATTGTCGAGCTCTGCCTCGGTCAGCGGCATGGGTGTGTCGGCCCTGAGCCGCGCCCACTCCTCGCGCAAATAGAGGACATAAGGGGAAAACGCGACGGCGGGACGCGGATTCATGGGGGAGACGCTCACCCGTCAGCGCGAAGCGGTCTTCCGCCTCTTCTGCTCGAGCGCCGTGGCGCTCATGCGCCGCTCGAGCTCGCCATAGACCTCATCGAGGGCAATGTGGCGGGATTCCAGCACCACCAGCATGTGGTAGAGGAGGTCGGCGGCCTCCGCGATCAACGCCGTGTCGTCCTGGGCAAGCGCGGCGATGGCCATCTCGACCGCCTCTTCGCCGAGCTTCTTGGCCGGCTTCACAGGCGCGCCGTCGAGGAGCCGCCGCGTATGGGAGTCCTCGGGCCTTGCGGTCCGGCGCGCCTTGATGGTGGCGGCGAGCTGCCTCAGCACATCGTTGGTCATAACTGGCTCATACACTGCCGCAAGGGACGTGGGAATAGGCACGTCTTGGAAATCCTCAGCAAATGAAGGACATCCTGCCTGTTTGCCGGGCAGCTGGCCAAAGATCCCCCTTTTTCCGCCCGGGCTAGGGGTCGAGCCTGATCGGCAGGCCCGCCTCGGCCATGAAGCGCTTGGCCTCGCCGATCGAGTGCTCGCCGTAGTGGAAGATCGAAGCGGCAAGCACGGCGCTCGCATGGCCTTCGCGCACGCCATCCACCAGATGCCCGAGCGTGCCGACGCCACCGCTGGCGATCACCGGCACGGAAACGGCGTCGGCGACGGCTCGCGTGAGCTCAAGATCGAAGCCCGCCCGCGTGCCGTCGCGGTCCATGGAGGTGAGCAGGATCTCGCCTGCGCCAAGCGCCACCACCTCGCTGGCGTAGCCCACCGCCTCGATGCCGGTCGGCTCGCGGCCGCCATGTGTGAAGATCTCGAAGCGCGGGGCGTTGCCACCGGTTGCCACGCGCTTGGCATCGATGGCGACGACGATGCATTGCGCGCCGAACTTCTCGGACGCCGCGCGCACCAGGCTCCTGTCCTTCACCGCCGCCGTATTGATGGAGACCTTGTCGGCGCCGGCTTCGAGCAGCGCACGCACGTCATCTGTGCTGCGCACCCCGCCACCGACCGTGAGCGGCATGAAGCAGCGCTCCGCCGTGCGGCGGACCACGTCGAGGATGGTGCCGCGCTTCTCGTGGCTTGCGGTGATGTCGAGGAAGCAAAGCTCGTCGGCGCCCGCCTCGTCGTAAGCCGAGGCCGCCTCGACGGGATCGCCGGCATCTCTGAGATCGACGAAGTTGATGCCCTTGACGACGCGCCCCTCTTTCACGTCGAGGCAGGGTATGACGCGGATTTTCAGCATGACCGTGACATTACTTGGGCCCCTGCTGCGCCTTTGCAAGCCGCCGGTCCTGGATCGTGACGATGATCCACGCGAGCAGCAGCACCGCGAGCGCGATGCCCCCCATGGGTAAAGTGCCGAGCGCGAACCAGCCAACCACGACCATGCCATAAAGCGTCTCGCCGAGATCGGCGCCGTGAAATAAGCAGGGATGGGAATCGCCCTCATTGAGGGTGCAGCCGAGGCTTGAAGCGATCGCGCTCGCGGTGACGACGCTGATAACGGGCGCCCCGGCAACCAGGACGATGGCGATCGCCCCAAGCAGAAATCCGAGATTCTGTTTCGACATGGGTTCAGGCCTGCTCCGGCTTCCGTTTGCGCCTGCTGACGATAAAGGCGATGAGGACGGCGACGGCCCAAATGGCAAGCAGCGCGGCACCGGCCGGGATGCTCAGATACGAATACCAGATGGCGAAGTCGAGATTGTAGAAGGTCTGCCCGTAATCCTTGCCGTTGATCACGCAAGGGATCGTGTAGTTGAGATTAACCTCGCAGCCGAACACCTTCTCGGCGATCTCCTGGCTGCTCACGGCCAGCAGAGCGGGCCCGAGTGCGACGAGCAGGATCAGAATGAAGAGGATGATGAAGACGGTGCGCGCGCGCATTGCGATCAGCCTTGCCGTGGCCTGCCGCTCGCGGCGATGAGCGCCAGCGCCTCGCGCGGATCGAGCCGCCCGTCATAGAGGGCGCGCCCGGTGATGGCCCCTTCCAGCAACTTATAGCGCGGCTGCAGCAGCCTGCGTACGTCCTCGAGCCCGGCGAGACCACCGCTTGCGATCACCGGGATGGTGACGGCGCGGGCAAGCTCGGCGCTCGCATCGAGATTGAGGCCTTCCATCACGCCGTCGCGGGCGATGTCGGTATGGATGATTGCAGCGACGCCGGCATCTTCGAATCTCCGGGCGAGGTCGAGCGTCGTCAATTCGCTCATCTCGGCCCAGCCTTCGATCGCCACCTTGCCATCGCGGGCGTCGATGCCGACGGCGATGCAGCCGGGGAAGTCGCGGGCCGCCTCGCGCACAAAATGGGGATCGCGCACCGCCGCGGTGCCGAGGATCACGCGGTCGATCCCTTTGTCGAGCCAGGCGACGATGGTGTCGAGGTCGCGGATGCCGCCGCCGAGCTGCACCGGGATATGCACTTTGGCGAGGATCGCCTCGACGGCTTGGGCGTTCACCGGTTTTCCGGCAAACGCGCCGTTCAGGTCGACCACGTGCAGCCACTCGAAGCCTTGCTCCTCGAAGGCGCGGGCCTGCGCGGCGGGATCGGTGTTGAATACAGTGGCTTGCGCCATCTCGCCCTGGCGGAGCCGCACGCATTGGCCGTTCTTGAGGTCGATGGCGGGGAAAAGGATCATCTCTCTAACGGTTGATCTCAACCAGCAGGACCCAGGCGTCCATCACCGCCTTGATGAAGGAGATGATCACACCGGCAGCGATCCAATAGAAGCCGCTCGCGTCGCCAAGCAGCAAGAGAACCCCGCCAAGGACATAAGGCAAGACGCCGAGCTCGAGCACGATCAGATTGGCGATGAAGGCGTTCCGATTCTGTAGCGTGACACGGCGCAAGGCATTGACCTCCATCCCCGTGCCGACGACAAACAAGATGAAGCCGACAGCGGCGACCTCGATGCCAAGCAGCGTCAGCGACTGCCCCGGCATGAGCATGAAGGAGGAGATGATCAGGATTGTCATCAACACCATCAGCGCGAGGAGGGCGCGACCGGGCAGCCAGGGATAAGAGAGGATCTTCTTAAGGTTGAGCGACAGCCCAACGAAGACGAGGCCGCCCAAGGCTGCCGCCGCGCCGAGCTGCGCGGTGTAGAAAGACTCCCAATCGCCGGCGCTCACGGGTTCCATGTCAGAAAATTGGCGATGAGGGCGAGCCCGAGCTTCTGGCTCTTCTCGGGGTGAAACTGGCTGCCCGCCATATTGTCGCGTGCGACGAAGGCCGTGACCTCCCCGCCATAGTCGGTGGCGGCGATGAGCGCCGCGGGGTCTGACGGCACGAGGTGGTAGGAATGCACGAAATAGGCATTCAGCCCCTCCTCGCCGGTCGCAATGCCATCGAACAACGCGTGACCGCGGGCCATGCGCAGCGTGTTCCAGCCCATATGTGGAATCTTGAGCGCCGCGTCGCGAGGCTCGATCGCCCGCACCTCGCCTCCGATCCAGCCGAGCCCCGGGGTAAACCCATGCTCAAGCCCACGCTCGGCCATGAGCTGAAGCCCGACGCAGATGCCGAGAAACGGCTTGCCCGCTCCATGCACCGCCTCCTCTAGGGCCTCGATCATGCCGGGGATGCGCACGAGCCCTTGGCGGCAATCGGCGAAGGCGCCGACGCCGGGGAGCACGATGCGGTCGGCTTCGAGCACGTCCTGTGGCTCGGCCGTCACCTTGATGGCGAGGCTTGAGCCTTCCTCCCGCGCCGCCCGCTCGAACGCCTTGGCGGCGGAGTGGAGGTTGCCCGAGCCGTAGTCGATGATGGCGACGTGCATGTCAGCTCAAGGTCGCGGGAAGAGCCCGATGACCTCCTCAGCCTCGCCGCGCGCCACGGGCTTCGGCGCTTCGCCGTCGCGCGCCCGCTCCTGCCCGCGCTCAGCGCCCCTCGCAGCCTTCGCCTGTTGCGGCAGCCAGGCGCCAAAGAACGAACGCTCGGCCTCCGTCCGGTCGCGCCCGCTGGCAATGCCGGCGAGCCGGTAGCCGCGCCGCTCGAGCGAGGCGGTGCGCAAATCGTTGGCCTCGAAGGCAAACAGCACCACCAGCGCAAGGCTCGTCCAGCCGAACAACGCCTGCCCCTGATCGCTCAAGCCGAACGCCCATTGCAGCGCGACACAGGCGACGACGAAGACGACAAGCTCGATCCACATGCGCTGATAGATGAGCCACAGAGCGGGGAGGAAGAACGCCGGCCAGGAGAAGCCTTCTTTGACGAAGGCGAGCCGGTCCGCGCGCAGGGCAATGTCCGGCGCTTCTTTACCCGGCTCATAGACGGAATAGACAGTCACGGCACCTCACGCTGCCTTGGGAGCCCGATGCGGGGCAATCGCTAGAGCGTGATCCGGAAAAGTGGGAACCGGTTTTCCGAAAAAGATCATGCTCAAACAAAATTCTAAAGCTGGCCCTTGGTCGAGGGCACCCGCCCGCTCTGGCGCTCGTCGATGGCGATCGCCTGCCGAAGCGCTTTTGCGAGCGCCTTATAGCAGGTCTCGGCGATGTGATGGCTATTCTCGCCATAGAGCGTCTCGACGTGCAGCGTGAGCCCGGCATGCTGGGCGAAGGCCTGAAACCACTCGCGGAACAGCTCGGTGTCCATCTCGCCGATCTTGGAGCGGGTGAAGGCGACCCTCCACACGAGGTATGGCCGCCCCGAAACGTCGAGCGCAACACGGGTCAGCGTTTCGTCCATGGGCAGATAGGCAGCACCATAGCGGGCGATGCCCTTCTTATCGCCAAGCGCGCGCGCCACCGCCTGGCCGAGCACGATGCCTGAATCCTCGCATGTGTGGTGCTGGTCGATACGGAGATCGCCCTCGGCTTTCAGCGTGATGTCGATCAGGGAGTGGCGGGCGAGCTGCTCAATCATATGGTCGAGGAAGCCGACCCCGGTCGCGACCTTGAAGTCGCCGGTGCCGTCAAGCTCGACGCTCGCGGTGATCGCGGTCTCCTTGGTCCGGCGCGTGACGCTCGCCCGGCGGGTTTCCGTGTCTTTGCTCCGCTTCTGCATGTCCACCAGCATAGCGCAAGGCCCTTAGCAATTCGCTTCTTTTGCGAGGCCGGGCCTTTGCTTGCCCTGCTCAGATTTGCCCAATAAACCTTTGGCCGGCCAGCTTGGTCGCCCCCCGGCCAAAGACGAGTAAAGCAAGTCTCTTATAGATCACAGGCCTGAGCCTTACCTACGGAAGACATGTACTTGCCCGGCCAGCCGATGCATTTGAAATATTTCTTTCTGTAGGAGGTCTGCTGGGCCTCGGTGACGTTAGGGGCGTTTCCCTTGTCGATCCACTTCTGGCACTTCGTTTGCAGCGCATCGCTAACCGGCGCGCAGTCGTTATGCGAGGGCACCCCGTTATAGTCACCGCAGGGGCAAGGCGGCTTGTCCTTGGCATATGCGGGTGACACGGCGAGCGCCAGTGCAATGGCACCGGCTATGGCTGGGATCAATTTCCACATGGAGTCTGTCCTTCTGGCTGCAGATGGTCACACTGCCTTGCCTCGGCACGGCGATGAGGAAGCCGGTCGTATACTCCGGTTCCAAGTCCCCACGGACCAATTTTCACGAAGGCCAGCGTCTACAACGTCGCAGTCCGCAAGTTCTAACCATTCCAGAGCAGGGCGTGAAAGCTTGACGAAAGGCGTGTCTGTCCCGATATCGCGTTGCACCATGGGTCCTTCCCCCGCTTTTCCCGACACCTGGCACGGCACCACGATTCTGACCGTCCGCAAGGGCGGCAAGGTGGTGATCGCCGGCGACGGCCAAGTCACCTTCGGCCAGACCATCATCAAGGGCACGGCACGGAAAGTGCGCCGCGTGGGCTCAGGCAATGTCATCGCCGGTTTTGCCGGGTCGACAGCCGACGCCTTCACCCTGTTCGAGCGGCTCGAGACCAAGCTCGAGCGCTTTCCCGATCAGCTCAAGCGCGCCTGCGTCGAGCTTGCCAAGGACTGGCGCACCGACCGCTATCTCCGCCGCCTCGAAGCCATGATGATCGTGGCCGATTCCGACGAGAGCCTGGTCCTCACCGGCACCGGCGACGTGCTAGAGCCTGACGATGCGGTGATGGGGATCGGCTCCGGCGGCGTCTATGCCCTTGCCGCGGCGCGCGCCCTCCTCGACGGTCCGCTCAGCGCCGAGGAGATCGCGCGCAAGGCCATGGCCATCGCCGCCAAGATTTGCGTCTATACCAATGACGAGGTGGTCGTCGAAACCCTCGATGTGTCGAAGTAACACGTGGAAGTCATGACCAGCTTCTCCCCCCGTGAGATCGTCTCGGAGCTCGACCACCACATCATCGGTCAGCGCGACGCCAAGCGCGCCGTCGCCATCGCGCTGCGCAACCGCTGGCGCCGGCAGCAGCTCGACGACGAGATGCGCGACGAGGTCCTCCCCAAGAACATCCTGATGATCGGCCCAACCGGCGTGGGCAAGACGGAGATCTCCCGGCGACTTGCCAAGCTTGCTGGCGCGCCCTTCATCAAGGTGGAGGCGACCAAATTCACCGAGGTCGGCTATGTCGGCCGCGACGTCGACCAGATCATCCGCGACCTGCTCGAAGCCGGCATTGGCTTGGTGCGCGACGCCAAGCGGAAAGAGGTGGCCGCCAAGGCCCACCTCAACGCCGAGGAGCGGGTGGTCGATGCCCTGGTCGGCGCCGGAGCCGCGCTCACCACGCGCGAAGCCTTCCGCAAGCGCTTGCGCACCGGAGAGCTCGACGGCAAGGAGATCGAGATTCAGGTCGCCGATAGCCCGACCATGCCCTCATTCGAGATCCCCGGCATGCCAGGCAGCCAGATGGGCATGATCAATCTCTCCGACGTTCTCGGCAAGGCTTTCGGAAACCGCACCAAACCGCGCCGCGTTACCGTGCGCGACAGCTTCGACATTCTGCTCGGCGAGGAATCGGATAAGCTTATCGACAACGACACGATCGTGCAAGAGGCGATCAAGAACGTCGAGAACAACGGCATCGTCTTTCTCGACGAGATCGACAAGATCTGCGCGCGCTCCGAGCGCATCGGCGCCGACGTGAGTCGCGAGGGCGTTCAGCGCGATCTGTTGCCGCTGATCGAGGGCACCACCGTCGGCACCAAATACGGGCCGGTGAAGACCGACCACATTCTGTTCATCGCCTCAGGCGCATTCCATATCGCCAAGCCCTCCGACCTGCTGCCCGAGCTGCAGGGGCGATTGCCCATTCGCGTCGAGCTTCGCCCGCTCACCCGCGAGGACCTTCGCCGCATCCTGACCGAGCCCAAGGCCTGCCTGATCAAGCAATATATCGCGCTGATGAAGACCGAAGGGCTCGACCTCGCCTTCACCGATGATGCCATCGACGCCATCGCCGACATGGCGGTCGAGGTGAACAGCAATGTCGAGAATATCGGCGCGCGGCGCCTGACCACGGTGTTGGAGCGCATCCTCGACAACATCTCCTTCGATGCCGCCGACAGGGCCGGCGAGAAGATCGTGATCGACGCCGCCTATGTCGAGGAGCATATCGGCGAACTCGCCAAGAACGCCGACCTGTCAAAGTTTATTTTGTAGAACTCACGACCTTCCAACATCCTCGTCATGCCCGGCCTTGTGCATCCACGTCTTTGCCTGCTGCATGAAATCGTGGATGGCCGGGACGAGCCCGGCCATGACGAACATTGGCGTCCCCTACCGGCCCTTCCGTAACCGCACATAGAGGGCGCCTTCGCCGCCGAGGCGGCGCGGGGCGGCGGAATAGCTCACCACCAAGGAGGCAAGATCGGGCGCCGCGAGCCAGTGGGGCACGGCTTGTCTGAGCACGCCACGCTCGTCTTCCTCGTAGAAGCTCTTGGCCGCTCCCGGCTCCGCCCCCTTGCCGGTGATGACCAGCACATGGCGGAAGCCTTTACCTTGCGCCACCTTGAGGAATCTCCGCAGCGCCGCATGCGCATCGCGCTGCCGCATGCCGTGCAGGTCGAGACGGGCCTCAACGGCCAAGCGCCCGCGCTCAAGCTGCCGCGCGGTTTGCCGGTCGAGGGCTTCGCCCTGCGCGACAGGCGCCCGCTTCGGCGGGGCTTTCGGGGCTGGCTGACGCGAAAGTTGTGCCTCCTTGACAGAGGGCCGAGGGGCGGGCCTGGCGGGCTCGAGTGTGGGCGTAGCGGTCCGCTTTCTGAGCGGCCTCGCGCTCTTGGCGACGCGGGCCCAAAGCTCAGCGTCATTGTCGGGGGTCGGTCCGCGCTTGCCCATGGGGATTCACCATAACCCGCCGCGCCTTAACGCTTCGGCAGCAACACATGAAACCGCGCTTTGTGGTTCGTGCTCCCGGCGATCGCCCCCGCCGCCTCGCCGGTCCCCCAAAAGAGGTCGCCGCGCTCAGGCCCTCTGATCGCCGAGCCGACGTCCTGGGCGATCATGAGCCGGCGAAACGATGCGCCTTCGACGATGAGGTCGGGCACCGTCACGAACACCGGAAGCCCGAGCCGGTGGTAGGAGGCGTCGACGGCGAGGCTGCGCCCGGGCGTGAGCGCCACGCCCTCGACGCCGAGCGGACCATCGCGCCCCTCTTCCGCATCGAGCTCGCGGAAGAAGACATAGGACTTGTTCTCCGCCAGCAGCGCGGGGCCGCGTGCGGGGTCTGCATGTAGCCAGGCCTTGACCGCCCGCATCCTCATGCCTTCCCGCTCGATCTCGCGCCGCTCGATGAGGAGCTTGCCGATCGAGGTGTAGGGGTGCCCGTTCTTGGCGGCATAGGTCAGCCGCACCGCCGCGCCGTCGCGCAGCCGCACGAGTCCCGAGCCCTGTACCTGCATGTAGAACAATTCGACCGGGTCATCGAGATAGAGGATCTCGAGCCGGCGGTCGGACAGTGCGCCGGCATCGATCTCCCGACGCGTGTAGTAGGGCACCTGGCCCTCACGGGTCTCGCGCACGCCAGTGATGCGGTCGTTGAAGCGGGCCCTCTCGGTGTCAGGGGTCAGCATGATGAGATCGTGCGGGCGCCCATAGACGGGAACCTGGAACGCGTCATCCCGCTCGCGGGAGCCTCGCACCTCAGGTTCGTAGTAACCGGTGACGATCCCCTGCTGCCCGGCGCCATGAACCGCGTGCGGCGTGTAATGGGTCTCGAAGAAAGCGCGCGCCGTCTCGCGGCCTACGCCATCGCCTCGGGCGATGGCCGCGGCGCAAACGGCATCAGGGCTCGAAGCTTTGCGGCAGGACTTGAGCAGCGCATGGAAAGCGGCTTCGTGATCGTCCTCGCGCCAGCCCTCGAGAGCCGCGAAGCTCACCTGGCTGCGCCTGATCGCCTCGTTGTCCACGGCAGCAAGTGTAAAGACGTGGATGGCCGGGACAAGCCCGGCCATGACGAG
>DASYIU010000320.1:0-10239 GCA_035997285.1 Methyloceanibacter sp.
AGCCCTTCGAGCAGCAGGATGGCGCCGGCGGCAATCCCCACGGCTAGGGGCGAATATTCGGCGACAATGGGAATGATGACGGCGCAGACGATGATGGCGATCTTGGAGGCCTTGTAGGCGTTCTGGTTGGCTGTAGCCTTGCGGTCGTACCAGTCGATGTGGCCCTGAAGCCGCTCCCACAATGGCGGTATTGCTGGCGCTTGCGACCGCTCCCGTCCCTTCGTTGCCATCTCTCCCTCCCGCCCTGGCGCAAATTCCGCTGATTACATCCGGAAGGCGGGGTCTGGCCAAGCCCAATTCTTGGGGCAATCCGGCCCTTCCCAATATTGCACCCCCTCCCCCCATATGTTACAGGCTCCCCGGGCTTCCTGGGGACCGTCCAGCAGGGCTTCAACCTGTTGACGTGGAAGCACCAATCCCAGAATTTCTCGGGTCCGGGGATGAGGCTGCTGGAAAAGCGCCCGTTCGGGAGGAAGAGGCATTTCAGGTGGCAAGCGAGGCAGAGACCAGTTCCGGCGTTGCGGGCCGCTATGCCAACGCGCTGTTCGAGCTCGCCAAGGAGCAGAAGGCGCTGGAAGCGGTCGCCGGCGATCTCAACCGGTTCAATGAGGCGCTCGACGCCTTCGCCGACCTGAAGCGCCTCGTAAAGAGCCCCGTCTTCAGCGCCGAGGAGCAGGGCCGCGCGCTCGCCGCCATCCTCGAGCAGCTCAAGATCGACGGGCTGACCAAGAACTTCCTCCTCCTTGTCGCCAGGAACCGCCGCCTGTTCGCCACCCCCGACATGATCCGCGCCTTCCGCGCCATGCTCGCCCGCGAGAGAGGCGAGACGAGCGCTTCCGTCACGGCGGCAGCGAAGCTTACCGAGCCGCAAATCATCGCTTTGACGCAAGCGCTGAAGGCAGCGCTCGGCCAGGAGGTGATGCTCGAACAGAGGGTCGATCCGAGCCTGCTCGGCGGGCTCGTGGTCAAGGTCGGCAGCCGCATGGTGGATACCTCGCTGCGCACCAAGCTCAATTCACTCAAAGTCGCCATGAAAGAGGTTGGCTAATGGATATCAGGGCCGCAGAGATCTCCGCGATCCTCAAGGAGCAGATCAAGAATTTCGGGCAGGAAGCCGAGGTCGCCGAGATCGGCCAGGTGCTTTCGGTCGGCGACGGCATCGCGCGGGTCTATGGGCTCGACAAGTGCCAGGCCGGCGAGATGGTCGAGTTCGCCGACGGCACTCGCGGCATGGCGCTCAACCTCGAGGTGGACAATGTCGGCATCGTGATCTTCGGCGACGACCGCCACATCAAGGAAGGCGACATCGTCAAGCGCACCGGCGCCATCGTCGAGGTGCCTGTCGGCAAGAGCTTGCTCGGCCGCGTGGTCGATGCTCTCGGCAACCCGATCGACGGCAAGGGCCCCATCGAGTTCGACGAGAAGCGCCGCGTCGACGTGAAGGCCCCGGGCATCATCCCGCGCCAATCCGTGCATGAGCCGATGCAGACCGGCCTCAAGGCCATCGATGCGCTGATCCCCATCGGCCGCGGCCAGCGCGAGCTCATCATCGGCGACCGCCAGACCGGCAAGACCGCCATCATCCTCGACACCATCCTCAACCAGAAATCGGTCAACGCGCTCAACGACGAGAAGACCAAGCTCTATTGCATCTACGTCGCCATCGGTCAGAAGCGCTCGACCGTCGCCCAGTTCGTCAAGGTGCTCGAGGATAACGGCGCGCTGCCTTATTCCATCATCGTCGCCGCCACCGCCTCCGACCCGGCGCCAATGCAGTTCCTGGCGCCCTTCTCGGGCTGCGCCATGGGCGAGTATTTCCGCGACAACGGCATGCATGCGCTGGTCTGTTATGACGACCTCTCCAAGCAGGCCGTGGCCTATCGCCAGATGTCGCTTCTCCTCCGCCGTCCGCCCGGGCGCGAGGCCTATCCGGGCGACGTGTTCTATCTCCATTCGCGGCTCTTGGAGCGTGCCGCCAAGCTCAACAAGGACAACGGCTCGGGCTCGCTGACCGCGCTTCCAGTGATCGAGACCCAGGCCAACGACGTCTCGGCCTATATCCCGACCAACGTCATCTCCATCACCGACGGCCAGATCTTCCTCGAGACCGACCTCTTCTATCAGGGCATCAGGCCGGCGGTGAACGTGGGTCTATCGGTGTCGCGCGTGGGCTCTGCCGCGCAGGTGAAGGCGATGAAGCAGGTGGCCGGCAAGATCAAAGGCGAGCTTGCCCAATATCGCGAGATGGCGGCCTTCGCCCAGTTCGGCTCCGACCTCGACGCCACCACCCAGCGCCTCCTCAATCGCGGCGCGCGGCTGACCGAGCTTCTGAAGCAGCCGCAATTCTCGCCGATGAAGGTCGAGGAGCAGGTCGTCGTGATCTATGCCGGCGTGAACGGCTATCTCGATCCAATCAAGGTGGCCGAGGTGGGGCGTTTCGAGGAGGAGCTGCTTCGCTTCATGCGCGCCGAGCACCCCGGCATCCTGGACACGATCCGCGACCAGAGAGAAATCTCCAAGGAGACCGGCGACAAACTGAAAGCTGCCATCGATAAATTCGCCAAGGCCTTCGCGTGAGCTGATCCATGGCCTCGCTTAAGGAGCTCAGGAACCGTATCGCCAGCGTCAAGGCGACCCAGAAGATCACCAAAGCCATGCAGATGGTGGCCGCGGCGAAGCTCCGGCGCGCGCAGAGTGCTGCCGAGGCGGCCAGGCCCTATGCCACCCGCATGGAGGCCGTGCTCGCCAATCTCGCCACCGCGCTCAAGGGACGCGAGGGCGGCCCGCAGCTGATGGTTGGCACCGGCAAGGGCGACGTCCATTTGCTGGTCGTCTGCACCGGCGAGCGCGGCCTTGCCGGCGCCTTCAATTCCGCCATCGTGAGGCTTGCTCGCGAGCATGTGAACCGCCTCCTCGCCGACGGTAAGAAGGTGAAGATCCTCTGCGTCGGCAAGAAGGGCTTCGACCAGCTGAAGCGGCTCTACGCGCCGCTCATCATCGACCTCATCGAGTTCAGGGGCATCAGGCAGCTCAGCTTCGAGCACGCCGAGACGGTCGCGGCCAAGATCCTCGGCCTGTTCGCCGACGGCGCCTTCGACGTCGCCACGCTCTTCTTCTCCCGCTTCCGCTCGGTGATCAGCCAAATCCCGACAGCACAGCAGATTATTCCGGCCACGATCCCGGCGGAGACGCCCTCGCAAGCGGCAGCCCTTGGCGGCGCCGTCTACGAATACGAGCCCGACGAGGCCGAGATCCTCACCGAGCTCCTGCCACTCAACATCGCCGTGCAGGCCTTCAAGGCACTCCTTGAGAACCAGGCCTCGTTCTATGGCGCCCAGATGTCAGCGATGGACAACGCCACCCGCAATGCCGGCGACATGATCAACCGGCTCACCCTTAGATATAACCGCACCCGCCAGGCCATGATCACCAAAGAGCTGATCGAGATCATCTCCGGCGCCGAGGCGGTCTAGTCATTCGAAGGAGCCTGTAAGCATGGCAAAGAAATCCCCCGTCGTGGCCGAGACCAGAAAGCAGCAGGAGAAGGTGGCCGCCTATAAAGGCGCCAAGGGTCAGGTGCGCCAGGTCATGGGCGCCGTGGTCGACGTGCAGTTCGGCGAGGATCTGCCTGAGATCCTGAACGCGCTCGAGACCGACAATCACGGCAACCGCCTCGTGCTCGAGGTAGCCCAACATCTCGGCGAGAACACCGTACGCACCATCGCCATGGACTCGACTGAAGGCCTGGTGCGCGGCCAGGAGGTCGTCGATACCGGCGAGCCGATCGCCGTGCCCGTGGGCGACGCGACCTTGGGCCGCATCATGAACGTGGTGGGCGAGGCGGTAGACGAGGCCGGGCCGATCAAGACCGCCGAGAGGCGCCCGATCCACGCCCCTGCGCCGTCTTATATCGACCAGTCGACCGAGGCCGAGATTCTGATCACTGGCATCAAGGTCGTCGATCTGCTCGCCCCTTACGCCAAGGGCGGCAAGGTCGGCCTGTTCGGCGGCGCGGGCGTCGGCAAGACCGTGATCATCATGGAGCTGATCAACAACATCGCCAAGGCGCATGGTGGCTATTCGGTATTCGCCGGCGTCGGCGAGCGCACGCGCGAGGGTAACGACCTCTATCACGAGATGATCGATTCCAAGGTGAACAAGGACCCGAAGAAGAACAACGGCTCGGCGGCCGGCTCCAAATGCGCGCTGGTTTACGGCCAGATGAACGAGCCGCCGGGTGCGCGCGCGCGGGTAGGCCTCTCCGGCCTGACCGTCGCCGAATATTTCCGCGACCAGGGCCAGGACGTGCTGTTCTTCGTGGACAACATCTTCCGCTTCACCCAGGCGGGCTCGGAGGTATCGGCGCTTCTCGGGCGCATTCCCTCTGCCGTGGGCTATCAGCCGACGCTCGCCACCGACATGGGCGCGCTGCAAGAGCGCATCACCACGACGCAGAAGGGCTCGATCACCTCGGTCCAGGCGATCTACGTGCCCGCCGACGACCTCACCGATCCGGCACCGGCTACTTCCTTCGCCCATCTCGACGCCACCACCGTGCTGTCGCGCGGCATCGCCGAGAAGGGCATCTATCCCGCCGTGGACCCCCTCGATTCCACCTCGCGCATGCTGTCGCCGCTCGTCGTGGGCGAGGAGCACTACGCGGTCGCCCGCCGCGTGCAGGCCATCCTGCAACGCTACAAGGCGCTGCAGGACATCATCGCCATTCTCGGCATGGACGAGCTCTCCGAGGAGGACAAGGTCACGGTGGCGCGAGCGCGAAAAATCGAGCGCTTCCTGTCGCAGCCCTTCCATGTGGCAGAGGTGTTCACCGGCTCTCCCGGCGTGTTCGTCGACCTTGCCGACACCATCAAGGGCTTCAAGGGGCTGTGCGACGGCGCCTACGACCATTTGCCGGAGGCGGCGTTCTACATGGTCGGCACCATCGAGGACGCGGTCGCCAAGGCCGAGAAGCTCGCCGCCGAAGTGGGTTAGCGTCCATGTCCGATCCCTTCAAATTCGAGCTCGTGTCGCCGGAGCGGCTGCTCGTCTCGGGCGAGGTGGAGCAGGTGCTGGTGCCCGGCGCCGAAGGCGACATGACCGTGCTCGCTCATCACGCGCCGCTCTTGACCACGCTCCGGCCCGGGTTGCTCGACATCGGTTACGCGGACGGCGAACATCAACGCTATTTCATCCGCGGCGGTTTCGCCGAGGTCGGGCCTGCGGGGCTCACGGTCCTTGCCGAGACCGCCGTCAATCTTGTCGAGCTCGATGCGTCGAATCTGGCAGGGGCCATCAAGGATGCTGAGGAAGACGTTGCCGACGCCTCGAACGACATCGCCCGCGACCGCGCCCAGACCAAGGTCGACCACCTCCGCCAGGTACAAACCGCGCTCAATCTCTAGAGCGCCGGTTTTTCCGAAAAGACCCGTGCTCCGCAAGGCCGGGAACCACATCGGATTAGGGCTTTCAGCCCGACCTTTGGTATAAGGGGTGCAAAGAAAAGGGCTGTCCAGGGGGCTCGCCAGGTCCCCCGGGTGGGGGCGGCGGACAAGGGCAATGCAGCAAAAGACCGAACCGAGACGGGTGCGATCCTTAAGCTTCGGCATCGAGCGACTCGGCCTTCTCGCGCTGCGTTATCCCGTCGTCGTCGCCACCATCCTTGCCGCGGTCACTGTGGCGGCGCTGTTCGGCATCACCAAGCTCAGGGTCGACGACTCGCTGTCCGAGCTGTTCCGCACCGACACGCCGGAGTTCCACGACTACGAGACTATCTCCGAGCGCTTTCCCTCGAGCGAGTACGACGTTCTCATCGTAGTGAGCGGCATGGACCTGCTCGAGCGCAAGTCCATCCAGGCGCTGCGCAACCTCGTCATCAATCTGCAATTCGTCGACGGTATGGCGGGCGAGGTCTCGCTGTTCTCGGCCCGTGAGGCGCCGGAGGCCGGCAAGGTGCCAGGCCCGGTCTTCCCGGCTGCCCTTCCCAAAGGCGAGGCCTATAAGGACCTCATCGACAAGGTCCGCCGCAACGAGATCATCTCCGGCAAGCTCCTCTCCGAGGACGGCACGCTGACCCTCATCCTGCTCGCCCTCGATCGCCAGGTCGTCGAGAGCAAGGGCCTAAATTCCGTCGTTCAGCAAATTCACGACACGGCGGAGGAAGAGCTAAAGAGCACGACGCTCAAGATGCAGCTCTCCGGCGCGCCGGTGATGCAGCTCGAGATCAGGAACGCGGTCGAGCACGACCGCAACCTCTACAACGCGCTTGGCTTCCTGTTCGGAGCGGTGATCGCCTACGCCTTCTTCCGGCGCTTTTCGCTGATGCTGATCGCGGCGCTCCCCCCCGTCATCGCCATCATCTGGTCGCTCGGTCTATTCGGCTGGCTCGGCTTCAAGCTCAATCTGTTCCTCAACGTCATGATCCCGCTGATCATGGTGCTCGGCTTCTCCGATTCCATGCAGCTGACCGTCGCCATGCGCAACCGGCTGCTCGAAGGAGACCGCCGCATCAAATCGGCTCGCTATGCCGTGCTGGTGGTCGGTCCCGCTTGCGTGCTGGCTACCGCCACCGCCGCCGCCTCCTTCATCGCCCTGCTGTTCTCTCAATCGGCCCTGATCAGGACCTTCGGCATCGCCGGCGCCCTGTCCACGGCGATCGCTTTCGTGGTCGGCATCTCGCTCGTTCCCTTACTGACCCGCTCGCTCATCCCGCGCAACGCCAAGGCCTACGCCGCCAATCTCAAGAGCCACGACCGGGCGATGAACGCGCTGAAGCGTTTCTGCGGCAAGATCGCCGAGCTCGGTGTGCGCTACCCGCAGATCGTTGTCGCGCTTGGCCTTCTCGTGGTGCTCGGCTTTGGCGCCATCTATGTGACGCTGTTGCCCCGCTACCGCCTCGCCGACCAGGTGCCCGACCGCGAACAGGCCGTGGCGGCTTCCGCTCAGCTCGATGAGAAGCTCACCGGCGCCAACCCGCTGCACGTGATGATCGACTACCCGCAAGGCAAGTCGCTGTACGATCCGCACGTTCTTCAGGCCATCGGCGAGGTCCATGCCATCGTCGAGAAGCAGTCCGGCGTCGGTAATGTGTGGTCGATCGAAACGCTGCGGCGCTGGCTTGCCAAGACGCAGGAAGACACGCCGGAGAAACTTCAGGAATATGTATCGATCCTGCCCGACTATCTGACCAACCGCTTCATCGATGAGAAGGACAATTCCGTCGTCGTCACCGGACGTATCCCCGACATCGATGTGAGCGATCTCCTCCCCGTCATCGAGAAGCTCGACGCCGACCTCAATGCCGTGCGCAAGGCCTATCCCGACTACCGCATCGTGGTCACCGGGCTCTCGGCCATCGCCGCCCGCAACAGCGCGACGATGATCGGCAAGCTCAATGCCGGGCTCACCACCGAGATCGTGTTCATCTGCATTTTCCTCGGGTTCGCCTTCCGCTCGGTGATGGTCTCCGTGGTAACGGTGCTGCCGACCCTGTTTCCGGTATTCACCGCCGGCGCCGTTCTGGCTGCTTCCGGCGAGGGACTGCAATTTGCCAGCATCGTCGCGCTGATCGTGGCCTTCGGGCTGTCGCTCAACGCCGCCGTGCATTATCTGAACCGCTTGCGACTCGAGGACCGCTCCGGCGAGGACCCTGCCATCGGGGTGGAGCGCGCGACGGTCCTGATCGGCCCGGCGCTGGTGCTAACCTCGCTCATCCTCGCCTTCGGCCTCGGCATCACGGTCCTGTCCGCGCTGCCGTCATTGCGGCTGTTCGGCAAGCTTTCGGCGCTGACCCTGGTGGCGGCGCTGGCGGGCGATCTCTTACTGTTGCCGGCGAGCGTCCTGCTCTATCGCCGCGTCATGCGGCGCTTCACCGCGAAGCGCAGCCACGCGCGCGCAGCATGACGCGGAAAAGCGGGAGCCGGTTTTCCGAAAATATCATGCGCAGACGGAGTGGCAGGCTCGCGCCTCAATCCACGAGCGGGCTGAATTCGCCGATCACGCTGGTATAGACCTCGCGCTTGAACGGCACGACAAGGCCGGGTAGCTCCGCCATTTTCACCCATCGCCAGGCGTCGAACTCCTGCTCGTGGCCTGCGCGGGGGCCGATGTCGATCTCGCCGTCCTCGCCTTCGAAGCGCGCGGCGAACCACATCTGCTTCTGGCCGCGATAGCGCCCCTCCCAGGCGACACCCAAGAGCTCGCTCGGGAGATCGTAGGTGTACCAGTTCCGTGTGCGCGCGATGAAGCGGGCGCTGCGCACACCGGTCTCCTCTTGCAGCTCGCGCCGTGCGCCGGCCTCGGGGTCCTCACCTTCGTCGATACCGCCTTGCGGCATTTGCCACCAGGTGCCGACGCCCTCAGGCGCGCCGGCACGATCGGCGCGCCTGCCGACGAAGACATGACCGTGTACATTCAGCAGCATCACGCCGACGCAAGGCCGGTAAGGCAAGCGCTCTCGTTCGGTCATGGGAAAAGGATCAGCTTTGCCGCTGGGACCGCACCACGGTGCTCACCGGCACGAGCACGAAGCCCTTGGCCTCGAGCTTTGCGGCCCAATCGGCGAGCTGCTTGACGGTGGTGGGCTTGGCTTTGGCCACGCCGATCGCCGTACCCCGCTCCTTGGCGAGAGCCTCGAGCCGCGCCAGTTGCTTGGCCATGTCGGCCGGCGAGGCGCCCGCATCGATTTGAACGCTGACGGCGGAATAGTCGAGGCCGATGGTGCTTGCGATCTGCCCGGCGGCGGACTGCTGCACGCTCCCGTCGTCGACAAAGAGCAGGCCGCGCCGCTTCATCTCCTCGAGCACCGGTAGCATGGAGTCCTGCGCCACCTCGAACTTGGCGCCCATGTGATTAGTGATGCCGACATAGCCCGTGTAGCGCGACATGAGCCATTGCAGCCGCTTCAGGTTCTCCTGGGGCGGAAGCGTGGTGAGGAGCGTATGCGGACCGGGATCCTCTTTGGGATAGTCGTTGGGCTCGAGCGGAATTTGCAGCAGCACCTCGTGCCCTTCGGCGCGGGCCTTGGTCACCAAGTCCTGCAGGCTGCGGCCGTAGGCGCCGTAGGACACGCTCATGGTCGCGGGCAACCCTTTGAGCACGTCGCCGGGCGGGCTGTCGGGAAGTCCAAGCCCGGTGATCAGCACGGCGATGCGCGGTGGTCCTCCGGTCGGGGCCGCTGACGCGTAGCGCGACGGGCGCGCATAGACGTCGAGGGGGCGCCTTCCGTCTGCTGCCACCTTCGGCAATGGACCATATTGCGATTCTTCGACAAGTTCGGGGACGGCACCCATGGCGAGCGAACCCGCTTCCGTCGCGGCCCCTGCCGGCGAAGTCGCCGTTGGTGTTTGCCCAGGCGTGGGTTTGGCGCCGGCTGAGGACGGCTCAAGCTCCGCTGTTTTGACGTTGGACGCGGTAGAGGCCGTTTCCTCCGATGCCGGAGCCGCACCCTGGTGATCGGGATTTTCGGATGGCGCTGCACCTTCAGGCGCAACGGGAGGCGTGGTTGGCGTGTCGAGCGGCAGCACCGTGCCTGGGCCAGGCTCGGCAACGGGGGCTTGCGCTGGGGCGGAAGGCCCGGTTACGGCGAATCCCGGCGGGAGGTCCATGCCGCGCTTGGCGGTTTGCCCTGCTGGCGCTGCGGGCTTTGCCGGCTCGGCGTCAGCGGCGGGACCCCCTTCTGCGGCGTCGTTAGGCTCGGCGGACTCGGAGCCAGATGTGTCGGCGGAATCCCCCGGGGACGCGCCGGCATCCGATGCCGGCTCGATCTGAAGGATGGCGACAGGCTCGCCGGACTGGCTGCCCGGAAAGAAGACGAGCCACGCCGTGCCAAGCACCAGCGTCCAGAACACGATGCCAGCTGTGACGGCCAGCGCCTTCATCTGCCTTCACCTCCCCGCTCGCCGACCCTGTCGTGGAGCTGAAGCTCCACTCCTGGGCCGTCGTCGTCTCATGGCCGGTACGTGCCGGCCTTAGCCAGCCAAGGTCTCGTCTAATTAGCCTCCGCCTTCTTCTTAGCGTCAGTGTCGACCGACTTGATGCCGCGCAAAATATCGAGCGCGTATTGGAGCTGGGTGTCCTTGTCCTTCTCCGGCGCCACATAAGACGAGCTTCCAGACTCCTCGTCGTCGCCTTCGCCTTTCGCGCCCTCATCATCGCCCTCACCCTTGAGGTGGCCGCGCAGATTGGCTTCGCCTTTGGTGTTTTGCAGAGCCGCCTTGGCCTTCAGCTCGTCGGGCAGCTCCT
>DASYIU010000321.1:0-2555 GCA_035997285.1 Methyloceanibacter sp.
GCCTTCAGGGCGTCGCGCAGGGTATGCGCCATGGCTTTCGCATCGCGGAAATCGCGCATGAGAGCACCTCATCATCGGCGAACGGAGGAGATCGGGGCCTGCCTTGCCGACCCGTTCGCCAATGGCGAGGGGCGGAGGAAAATTGATACGTTCACCATCCCCGAAGGGCGCAGGCGGCGGGTGTATCGACCCAGACCGAGATTTTCGCGCAAGGCTGGGTGCGGTGTCAATCCAAAAGGAGGCGCTCCGCGAGATGGCGCGATTTCATCCGTCCTTGACCGACCGAGGAACTGGAGGCGATGGGTATCTCGGCGGCTCGCGGACCACTCGGCGAAGGCGCTTGCCTATCCAGGTGAAGATAGTAGCTTGATCCCTGCATTTATCAGCGCTCGTGCGCCGGCGTGCCAACCAAAATCGGGCCATGATTCATCACCTGATCCGTCGCTTGGCTCGACTCCGCCCGCTGCCTGGCTTCCCCGGAGGTTTCCCTTGCGCCTGACCCGTCGCTCCGTCCTTCGCACCGGCGCGCTTGCCGCCATCTCCTTTGGCCAGGCGCCGTTACCCGCAAGTCAGGCGCGCGCACAAGCCTCCGAGCCGCAGTGGCAGCACGGTCTGTCGCTGTTCGGCGAGCCCAAATACCCGCCCGGCTTCAGGCATTTCGACTACGTCAATCCGCAGGCGCCGAAAGGCGGGCCGGTACGCTTGATGGCGCTCGGCACTTTCGACAACTTCAACCAGGTCATAGCCGGGGCCAGGGGCTTGCTCGCCGCGGCTGCCGGCACGATTTGCGACACGTTGATGGTGCCATCGCTCGAGGAAGCGGAGGCCTATTACGGGCTGATCGCGGAGGCGGTCAGTCACCCGCCGAATTTTGCGTCCACCTCCTTTCGCCTGCACGCCGCCGCTCGTTACCACGACGGCAAGCCGATTACGGTCGAGGACGTGATCTATTCCTTCGAGGCCTACAAGAAATACAACCCCTTCATCGGCGCCTTTTACAGCCACGTCGTGCGGGTTGAGCAGAGCGGCGAGCGCGAGGTCACTTTCACCTTCGATTCCCCCGGCAATCAGGAAATGCCGGTGGTCCTCGGACAGCTCAGAGTACTGCCCAAGCACTGGTGGGAAGGAAGCGACGCGTCGGCCAAGAAGCGCGACATCGGCGCAACCACGCTCGAACCGCCGCTCGGCAGTGGCGCCTACCGCATCAAGGAATTTGTCCCCGGCCGCATGGTGGTCTACGCCCGGGTGAAGGACTATTGGGCCAAAGATCTGAACGTCAATATCGGGCGCGACAACTTCGACGAAATTCGCTACGAGTATTTTCGTGACCCAACGGTCGCACTGGAAGCCTTCAAGGCCGACCAAGTGGACTGGCGCACCGAGAACAGCGTCAAGACCTGGGCCACGGGTTACGATTTTCCCGCGGTCAATGAGAAGCGGGTCATCCTCGAGGAATTCCCCCAGCGCGACCGGGGGATCATGCGGGCCTTCGCCTTCAACACGCGGCGCGACAAGTTCAAGGATGCGAGGGTGCGACGTGCGTTCAATTTCGCCTTCGACTTCGAGGAGATGAACAAGCAGTTCTTCCACGGGCAATACAAGCGGATCAACAGCTACTTCGAGGGCACCGAGCTGGCCTGCTCCGGGCTGCCGCAGGGGCAGGAGCTTAAAATCCTGGAACCGCTGCGCGACAAGGTGCCGCCTGAGGTCTTCACCACGGCGTATGCCAATCCGGTCGCCGGTACACCCGAGAAGGTGCGCGCCAATCTGCGCGAGGGGATGCGGCTCATGCAGGAGGCCGGCTATGAGGTGCGCGATCAGAAGCAAGCCAACTTCCGGACCGGCGAGGTGCTGAACGTCGAGATTCTCAGCGTGACGAGCGATCCGTCGGGATCGGAACGCTTCATCCACTTCTACAAGCCTTCCCTTGCTCGTCTCGGTATCGACGTTACCGTGCGAAGTGTCGACGATATCCAATATGAGAATCGATTACATAACTTCGACTTTGATATCATCATAGCCTCATGGCCGCAGTCCCTGTCGCCCGGCAACGAGCAACGCGACCTGTGGAGCTCTCAGGCGGCCGACACGCATGGCTCCCGCAACTACGTCGGCATCAAGGACCCTGCGGTCGATGCTCTGATCGAGCGCCTGATTTTCGCCAAGAGCCGTGCTGAGCTGGTGGCGGCCACCAGGGCGCTTGACCGTGTCCTGCTATGGAACCACTACGTCGTGCCGCAATTTACCTCCGATAAGCTGTGGGCGGCACACTGGGACCGCTTTGGCCGCCCGGATCCATTGCCCAACTATGGTGCCTCGGCATTTCCAACCGTCTGGTGGTGGGATGCTGAAAGAGCCGCCAAAATAGCGACCCGCCAGTGAGCGACCGGCGACCAGCTTTTCTCCGAGGAGCAGTTCGAGGCCGCGCCGGCAATTCGTTGTCGGCAAGGAGCCCCGGAACAACGCTCCGAGGCCCCTCGGCTTTTCAGACCTGAGGCCGCGGAGGCTTAGTAGCCTCCGTGGCGCGAACCGGCTTCACGCTCCAGATCGAACTG
>DASYIU010000322.1:0-9280 GCA_035997285.1 Methyloceanibacter sp.
CCGGACCGCTGACCCTTAGACGATACCCGGTTGCGGCCTCAACCTGCGCGAACAGCTTGTTGCGCACGTCGTCAGCGGAAATGAACAGCGGACCGACAAAGACGACGATGGCGCCGATGACGGCGATGGCCAAAAGGCCGATGAGCGTGAACCGCACGTTCCCTCCGGGAGGTCAGGATTTCGATTGGTTAACGGAATACGCCCAATTCCTAAACAAAGGATAAGGCCGATCAGCAGCTTGACCGTCGTGGCGGGAAGCATCGTAACTTGCTTTCGGGGGCACCATCCCTACGCTTCGAGGGAAGGACTATGTCCTTTGCTCTAAACCGCCGCGCCTCCTGAAGTCGGCCTCCGGGGTCTTGCTGGGTCTTGCCCATCTCCCGGGCTACGCGCGCGCCGCCTCATCCGGCGCCGGCACGGTTGCGAGCTCGGCTTCCTGGGGCGATCTCGCCCGCTCGCTGAAGGGCCCTCTCTTGCAGAAGGAGGCTCCAGGCTACGCCAAGATCGCCGCGCCCTGGAACTTGCGCTTTGCGGCGCGGCTTCCCGCCGGCATCGCCCGCTGCGCTTCGCCCGAAGACGTGCGCACCTGCCTCCATTGGGCTCAGTCCAACGACGTTCCTCTGGCGATCCGCTCCGGCGGCCACTCTTATGCAGGGTTCTCCACGACCAGCGGCCTCATGATCGACGTCTCGCTCATGAACGAGGTGGGCGGCCTCGACGCCTCGGGCCGCGTGCGGCTCAGCGGCGGCGCGCGCAACGCCAATGTCTATGCCGCTCTCCGCCCCCTCGGCCGGGCGATCACCCACGGCCGCTGCAAGGGCGTGGGTGTGGCTGGCCTGGTGCTGGGCGGCGGTATCGGCTTCAGCCAGCGCTTGCGCGGGCTCGCCTGCGACCAGCTCGTGGAGACTGAGATCGTCATTGCCTCGGGCGAAAGTCTGCGTTGCAACGCAGAGGAGAACGCCGACCTGTTCTGGGCCTGCCGGGGGGGCGGCGGCGGCAATTTCGGCGTGAACACCTCGCTGACGTTCCAGACCTTTCCCGTCGCTGAAGTGACCGTGTTCCGGCTGGTCTGGAGCAGCGGCCTTGATGAGCTCCTGCCGGCGGCGCTCGATTTACTCCCAACGACGCCGGATCAGCTCGGCTGCAAGCTTTTCGTCGAGGCCGGCAAAGACGAGCAGCTGGAATTGATCGGGCAGCTGGTGGCGACCGAAGGCGAACTGACCTCGTTACTCGCGCCCCTCTATCGGGTCGCCACGCCCAACCAACTGGCCGTCCGCGCGCTGCCCTATTGGGACTCTCAGGAGTTCCTGTCCGAGGAGGGACCGCCGGAATATTCGCACGAGCGCTCGCGCTACATCTTTCGTCCGCTTCCGCCGGAAGGCGCCCGCACCATCCTCGATTTCCTGCGCCGCTGGCCGACGACCCATGACGGTGCCCAGTGGAAGATATTCCTGGCCGGCGGCGCCGTGGCGGCCGTGCCTACCGACGCCACCGCCTTCGTGCACCGCAAGGCGTTGATGCTGAGCACCATTGACCTCAGCTGGACCCCTGAGGACGATGAGGCAGCAGTGCGCGCGAACCAGGTTTGGCTCGACGAGTTCTACGCGGCCATGCGGCCGTTCACCTCCGACGAGAGCTTTCAGAATTTCATCGACGAGGCCGAGACCAATTATCTCCGCGCCTATTACGGTGCGAACCTCGAACGTCTGGTCGAGATCAAGCGCAAATACGATCCCGACAATCTGTTCCGCTTCCCGCAGAGCATCCCGCTGTCGCTGTGACCCAGCACGTGATGGGACTGGCTTCCAGCTCCGACAGCGCGTTGCTTCGGCAGATCACGCGTCCCTAGCGGCCGGGCGCGTAGTTCTCGGGTCCGTAGCCAGCGCAAGACCCCTTTAGCCGGTTGTCGCCGCCAAGAATCTGGCAGACATAGACCTTCTTGAGGGGGTTGTTGTGAACCTCCGACGCCGTCACCTTCCAGCCATAGCTCTGCGCCACGCGCGCGATCTGCTCCTCCTCGCAATAAGGCGTTGCGATCGGCCCGTATTTGCTGATCTGGAAATTCCCCTGGCACTGGATGCGCGCGGCCGCCGGGCCGGGCAACGCCATGAGAACCAGCGCCATCACGGCGATACCGGCGAGGCCACTATCATAATTTTTGCGCATGGCCGCCTCCTCTGACGTTTGCGTGGACGAATCTTACAGCAGAACGTCCGCTACGGGTACAAGCGGGTTCGGGCCCCTCCCCGCGCCGCCTGCGCAACGGCAAGCGGCTCGTTTCTCAAGGGCTTGTTAAGCAAGCAGGCGTCTCAGCGCGCGCCCGCTGCCCTTCTTTTACCACTCGCCGCTAACCTGCGCGGCTCCCACCCCCAATCTCCCTGAAGGAGTCTCCCACATGCGTAGAGTGTTCCTGGCGGTCCTGCTACCGCGCCTTCTCCTCATGTCTTCTGCGGTTATTGCAGCGTCCGGCGACCACCTCATGAACGGCGTTCCCGCGCCGCCGGACAGCAAGTCCCTCGGCACGCAATCCGTCTCCTCGGGTGGACAGCTGGCACGCTACTCGACCTCGACCAATCCCGGCCGCGTCATCGCCTCCTATACGCAGGTTCTGTCAGATGCGGGCTGGACAGTGACCGGCAGCGGCGGCAGCAGCTCCTCCTATGGCGGCGGCGCCGGGCTCCAGGCCACCAATGGGCCGAAATATCTGTCGGTGAACGCCGGAGGCCCTGCGGGCATGACCTTTGTCAGCGTGTGCGTCTGGCCCTCCAAGCCGAGCCAAGCCAATTGCGGCGACTGAGCCCCGTTAGGCTAAGTCCCGCGACGCCCATCAGGCTTTGAGCGCTTCGCTCGCCGGCACATAAGGCAGCTCGAGCGCGTCGGCCACGGCCTTGTGCGTCACCTCGCCGTCATGAATGTTGAGCCCGTCGCGGAGATAGGGGCTCTCAGACAGCGCGCGTGTACAGCCCTTGTCGGCGATGGCCTGCACATAGGGCGCGGTCACGTTGCTGAGCGCGAAGGTCGAGCTGCGCGCCACCGCACCCGGCATGTTGACGCAGTAATGCACCACCTCATCGACAATATAGGTCGGGTGCGAATGCGTCGTGGGACGCGAAGTCTCCGCCATGCCGCCTTGATCGATCGAGACATCGACGATCACGGCGCCCGGCTTCATCGCCTTCACCGTCTCGGCTGAGATGAGCTTCGGCGCGGCGGCGCCCGGCACCAGCACGGCGCCGATGACGAGATCGGCACGGCGGCACAAGGTCTCCACAGTCTGCCGCGCCGAGAACACGGTGCGGAGCCGCGGCCCGAACCGCGCCGACGCTTGCCGCAGCTGATCCATGCTCTGCCCGGCCATGATCACGTCGGCGCCGAAACCGATGGCGATCAGCGCCGCATTGCTGGCGACGACGCCGCTGCCGAGGATGAGCACGTCGCCGGGAGGAACGCCCGGCACGCCGCCGAGCAGCACGCCGCGGCCACCCACCACCTTCTCCAGGCAATAGGCGCCGACCTGCGGCGCCATGCGGCCGGCGACCTCCGATATCGGCATGAGCAGCGGCAACGTCCCGCCGGGTCCCGTCACCGTCTCATAAGCGATGGCCGTGACACCGGAGGCGATGAGGTCCTCGGTCTGCTTCCGGTCGGCGGCAAGATGCAGATAGGTGAAGAGGACCTGGCCGCGCTTCAGCCTCTTGCGCTCGACAGCAAGCGGCTCCTTGACCTTGACGATGAGCTCGGAGCGATCGAACACCTGCTCTGCGCTCGCCACAATCTCGGCACCGGCCGCCTCGTAAGCCGAATCGGCAAGACCGGCGCCTCCGCCCGCGCCGGCTTCGACCAGCACGCGATGACCCCTGCGCACAAGCTCCTCGACCGTCGCGGGGATCACGCCAACGCGGTATTCGTTGTCCTTGGTCTCCTTGGGGACCCCGACCAGCAACGGCGGCCTCCGGCTTCAAGTGCGGGGCCACGTCTATAACATGGCGTGGTCCGCACCGAGAGCACGGGTTCGGCTACTCTCCACGCTACCTGTATGTTCCACGCGCACGAACCGTAGGCGCTCGTGAATTCCGTGGCGGCGGGCTACTGGAGCGGTGGCGCGCAGCTACCGTCTTCCAGGAGCATCGTTCCCTCGGGGCAGGGTTCGGCCTTCGGAGCCCCCTTCTTGCCATTGGGGGCGCCCCCCTCGGCCGCTGGTGGAGGCGGTTCGGACGACGGAGGCGGTCCCATAGAGGGAGCCTCTTCCGGCGGAGCCTCCTCTCCCTGCTTCGGCTTGCCCTTGTTCTTTGCCTTGGGTGGTCCCGCGTCTTCGGCGGGAGGCGGTGGCGGTGGCGCAGGGGGCTCCATTTCTTCCGGCTGGGTCTCCTCCTTCTTCGGCTTGCCCTGCTTCATCGCCGTGGGTGGCCCGACGTCTTCGGCGGAAGGCGCCGGCGGCGCTTGTGGCGCAAAAGGCTCCATAGAAGGAACCTCTTCCGGCTGAACCTCCTCGTTCTTCGGCCTGCCCTGCTTCTTCGCCTTGGACGCTCCCGAGTCCTCCAGAGGCGGCGCGACAGGCGGCGGTGGCGGCGGCGCCGCTTCCCCTGCTGGAAGTGATAGCTGCGGCACTGCTTTCCCCACAGGTGGGAGTGGTGGAGGCGGTGGCGCAACCTGATCGACAGGTGGGGGTGGCGGCGCGGGCTCCTCCACAGGCGGCGGTGGCGGGGGCGCTTTCGGCTCCATGGACTGCGGTTCGCCTTGCTTGGACTTGTCGCCTTTGCCGTTCTTCAGCTTAGGCCCACCTTCCTTCGTTCCGGCCGGCGCTCCTTCGTCCTCGGCCGGCGGGGGCGCAGCCCCCTGGCTGGGGGGCGGAGGAAGCGCTTCTTTTCCTTGAGCGGGAGGCGACACTTGCTCGCCAGACGCCGGAGGCGGCGTCTCTATCGCTGGCGGCGTCGCCTGCTCTGCGGGAATCGGCTCACCGGCAGGTGCGCCACCATCCGGCGGCGGCGCCGAGACTTCCTTGCCGGCCGGCAGCGAGGGCGCCAAAGGCTTTGCCGGGAGCGGCGTCGTTGCGGGCTCGCCTTGCTTGGGAGCCTCACCCGCTGCGGGCTTGGCTTCGGTTTCTCCTGTCGCTTTCTTGATCTCCGCAGGAACGAGCATCTCGTCGGTGGCGGCCTCGCCCCCAGCCTGCTCCTTTGTTTGACTTTGTTTGGCAACCTCCTCGATCTTCTTTGGCTTCGGCGGCGCCACGTCTTTGGGCTTCTCCTCAGCCGCCGGCTGAAAGATTTCGACCGCCTCGGCCTCGACCTTGCTACCGCCTTTCGGATCTTTCCCGCGCGCAATCCTGCGGGTGACCACTTTTTGCTCCGTCTTCTCCTCGACGTAGTTCACAGTGACGTTGTTGTTGACGATCACATTGTTGTTGTTGACCGTCACATTGCCCAAAGGCCGAGTGCGCTCGATGATCGGCCGGGAGCGATCTCTGTCCCGCACGATGCGCTCCGAAAGGTCATCCGACTGAAATTCGTGAGAGGGTACGACCTGCCAGTAATAGTCCGGCACAGGGGTAGTGACCGTGACATCGATGCTGACCCCCTCGTCAGGGGCCGGCGGCAGCGGCGCCCAGGCGAGATAGTCGTCCGAGGAGCGCCAGGACACCCAGGCCGGCGCCCACCGACGACCCGGGACCCAGAACCATCCGACCTGCTTAGAGAAGCCCCAGCGACCGTAATGGTACGTGGCCCAGCCGAATGGTTCATTGGAGACCCATGTCCAGCCACGGTCGGTGTAGACCCAGCGGCCCTGCGTGTAGGGGCGCCAGGACTGATCCACGCGCGATGGTACCCAGACATATTGCCCCTGCAGCCAGGTCCAATCGCCGTAAGGCGAAAGCCGGTCGTAAAAGACGGCAGTATCGACGTAGCCCTCTTCGCGCGGGCCCGTCCACCGGGCCCGCTCACCATAGAACGGGCGATCCCGGTAATTTGTATTCCAGTAGCCGTTGATGTCGAAAGAGACCGTCCGGTAGCTGAGACGCGGCGCGTAATCGCGCAAGGAATAATAGTACCCCTGGTAATAACCTGACAGGTAGATCGAGCGCATCCAACCGCGATTGCCCTCGAAAATCGTGTCACACCAGGCATAATCCGCAAGACATCCCAGAATGCTGATGGGCGCTCGTGCGAGCACGGTGACGATCACGGGATAGTCGGTGCCGGGCCCGGCGCGGAGATTGACGTTGGTGACGGGATAGCCGTTCGGAGGCGCCGCCTGAGCAGGTCCAAGCGGCAACATCGCGACCACCCAAGTTGTGATGGCGAGGGCGACGGCGATGGCGCTACGACGACGGCTGCTTTGCGCAAGGATCATAACGGTCCTATTTACATCGTCTCGCCAGGCGCCCGGATGCGCTTCGCACCATCGGGAGGGCGATCCACTTGACGCCACGTGCCAGCCCGTACCGTTAGACCTGTCAGCTTGAACTGCTGCTGCCGGTGACATCAGGTCGAGTTCATTGGAAGGCTGGAGGCTTCGCGGCCCTTCCCTGGCACCTAATCGTGTCGAAAATCTGCTGCCGGCGCGGCTCCTCCCTGGCTCCTGGACTTCGCCCCTGGCAAAGGCTAACAAACGCGGGACCCAAGCGACCTTCCGCGCCGCAAATCTGCGGCCAAGCTTTAGCTCAACTTGCGAGAACAACGCCGCTGTCCGTCTTTAGTCCGGGAGGAGCGATGAACCTGCCTGTCCTGGCCGACATCCGCATTGGCATTATCGGCCTCGGCTATGTCGGCCTGCCCCTTGCTGTCTATCTGTCGCGGCATTTCCCCGTGCTTGGCTTCGATATTGATCGCGAGCGAGTGGCGGAGCTCTCGCGCGGCATCGACCGCACCCGCGAGGTAACCGAGGAGGAGTTCTCGCGCGCCGCACGCCTCACTTACTCGGCCGATGTTCCGAGCCTGAAAGACGCGAATTTCTACATCGTCACCGTCCCGACCCCGGTCGATCAGGCCAAGCGCCCGGACTTGAACGCGCTCATCGGCGCGAGCCGCATTGTGGGAGCCGCACTCACCCCCGGCAATGTCGTCGTCTATGAATCGACGGTCTATCCAGGCGCGACCGAAGAGGTCTGCGTGCCGGAGCTTGAAAAGGCGTCAGGCCTCACCTTCAATCGGGATTTCTTCGCCGGCTATTCGCCAGAACGCATCAACCCAGGCGACAAGACCCATCGGCTCCCCGACATCGTCAAGGTCACCTCGGGGTCTACGCCGGAGGCCGCCGATCTGATCGATGCGGTCTACGCCAGGGTCATCACCGCAGGCACGCACCGCGCGAGCTCGATCCGCGTCGCCGAGGCCGCCAAGGTCATCGAGAATATTCAGCGCGACGTCAATATCGCGCTGATCAACGAGCTCGCCATGCTGTTCAAGGAATTGGGCTTGGAGACGCGGGAGGTGCTGGAGGCGGCAGGCACCAAATGGAACTTCCAGCCCTTCCGCCCGGGTCTGGTCGGCGGCCACTGCATCGGCGTCGACCCCTATTATCTAACCTACAAGGCCGAATCGATCGGGTTCCACCCGCAGATGATCCTCGCCGGCCGCCGCATTAACGACGGCATGGCGGCCTTCGTTGCCAACGACGTGATCAAGACCATGCTCAAGCGCAAGCAGAGCATCGATGGCGCGCGGATCCTGGTGATGGGCTTCACCTTCAAGGAGAATGTGCCCGATACGCGCAACACCAAGGTGGTCGATCTCGTGCGGACTTTGCGCAATTTCGTGGCCGAGGTCGTGATCTACGACCCCATGGCCGATATCGAGCTCGCCAAGCACGAATATGGACTCACTCTGATCAACGAGCTGCCCGAGGGGCCGTTCGACGCCGTCATTCTCGCCGTCAAGCACGAGCCGATCGCGAAGATGGGAGAGGCCGGGATCAAGGCGCTGCTCGCGCCGGGCGGCCTCATCTACGACCTGAAAAGCATCCTGCCGCCTAGCGTGAGCCACGCGCGCATCTGAGGGGCGGCGAGATGTGATGATCGGGTCCGGTTAGGGTGCAATGCCAGGGAAAGAGCTCGCCATTGTAATTCCGGTCTTCAATGAGGCGCGGAATGTCGTACCCCTCGTGGCAGCGCTCCATGCTTCACTCCATGACACGGACTGGGAGGTCATCTTCGTTGACGACGACTCCCCTGATGGTACCGCCGATATCGTACGGAACTTGGCCCTTCGGGATGAGAGGGTCCGGCTCATTCTGAGAGTCAAGGATCGAGGGCTGTCCCAGTCCTGCATTCAGGGCCTGCTCAGCACCAAGGCGGACATCCTCTGCGTCATGGACGGCGACGGTCAGCACGGTGCCGATGTGATCCCTGATCTCGTTCAGCCGCTCCGCAGCTTCTCGGCAGATATCGTAAGTGCCGCGCGGAAGCTCGATGACCCAAGCGATGGAGCGGCATTGTCGCCCGCGCGGACCAAGATGTCCCGCATAGGCAACTGGCTTTGCCAGATTCTGCTGCGCCGCCAAGTCAGCGACCCGCTGACTGGATTCTTCGCCCTCCACCGCTCCGCATGGCTCGGAGTTGTGCGCAAGCTCGACAATTCGGGCTTCAAGATATTGCTCGCGATCCTTGTTGCTGACCCGGCCTTGCGCCACCAGGAGGTTCCCTTCGGCTTTCGCCCCCGGCTGCACGGAGAGTCGAAGCTCGATGCCTTCGTTGTCTGGGAGTTCCTCAGCTACGCACTGAGCCGGCTCACGGGTGGCATCCTGCCGCCCCGCCCTCTCTCCTTTGTGCTCGTCGGCCTGAGCGGGGTCGCGGTGCATTTTGCCGTGCTTTACCCTGCACTCTCGCTCGGAGCCTCGTTCAGCGCGGCGCAGTCTTGCGCGGCTCTTGTCGCCATGACAAGCAACTATCTGCTGAACAACCTGCTCACCTTTCGCGATCGGCGCCTCAGCGGCGTTCGGCTGCTGACCGGCTATGTCTGGTATGCCGCGATCTCGGCATTGGGTCTCCTCGCCAACGTCGCGATAGCGACGCTCGCCTTCGATGAGCTCAAGGGAATGACGGCCCTTTCTGCTCTGGCCGGGATCGCAATCGATGCGGTGTGGAAGTTTGTCGTGTCGAGCCGCGTGGTTTGGACGCCGCGGTGAGCCTCCGGTCTTATTTATCGGTCGGTGGCAGTTCGGCCTGCTTGGAACCTCGCAAGAGACCGACCGCGTTGCCTACCTCAAGAACTGGCGCCGGCCACGCGTTGCGCCGGCGTTCGCGCAGCTGAGCGAGATGCTGCTTCGCCGTTACCTCTCCCCATGC